>DAORHS010000663.1:0-3270 GCA_035438165.1 Prosthecobacter sp. | reverse complement strand
AGGCAGAGGTCGAAGGCCAGCAGACCGAGGCTGCGGCCGCCGCGCAGCCACAGCCTCGTCAGATGCAGGAACACGGACTTTACTGACATGCGTGCTGCGAGGTTGGCGTGAGGGGTTTATTTTTTCGGCCGCACCTTGATCTCCACACGACGGTTCAGCCCCTGCTGCTCCACGGTGCCGGCCACGCTGACGATCGGCTTCGATTTGCCCATGCCCACGGCCTGGATGCGGTCACTGCCGAGTCCGAGCGATTCACGCAGCCAGCCCACGACGGCGTTCGCACGGCGCAGGCTCAGGTGCAGATTGAAGTCCTCACCGCCAAAGCTGTCCGTGTGGCCTTCGATGATGAAGAGCGAGTCCGGGTTCTTTTGAATGAGGAATCCGAGCTTCATGAGGCTGAGGCGCGCCGCTTCGGCGAGCTGATCGCTGCCATATTCAAACAGCAGGTCGGTGGGCATCAGGATCGGTGCGGTGCTGCCGCCCATCCGGCCGCCGCCGCCGAGGAGATCGTCGAGATTGCTGAAGCCCTTCACACGTGCGCCCGCGGCGGTGGTGGTGCTCTGGCTTTTCACCGCATCGAGCAGGCCGCTGTCCATCTTGCCGCCTTCACCGGGATCGAGCGCACCGGCATCGAGCAGCATTTGCTTTTCCGAAACCGGCTTCGAGAGAACGTCACGCCTCACGCTGGCCATCTCGGCGGCGATATCGGGCGCGGCCGCAACGGTCTGCGGCGCGAGCAGCTTCGCCATGTCGCTGCCTTTGGGCGTGCCGGGCGCACCGTCGCCGGGATCGTTGGCGCGGATGAAGTTCGTGATCTCCTTCACGTTCGGCGTGAGGTCGATCTCCTGGTTCTTCGGCAGCTCCTGCAGTTTGTCGAAGTCATCGAGTTTCGGTTCGAAGGCCTTCATGTCGGGCACGTTGCCCGGCGCGATCGTTTCGGGAATTTCCTGAATCGCCTGCTGCTCCTTCAGCACCTGCTCGCTGATGCGGATGCGCTCCGGCACCTCTCGCGGCTTGGTCGGCGTCACGGAAGAAATGCCCAGGAAATCAAAACCCACGACGAGCATCATGTGAAACACCACGGAGAGGATCAGGGCAAACATCACCCACCACTTCAGGCTCCAGTCCTCGCGGGAGCGAAAGGAGGACTGCGGAGTGGTCCACTCGGGGGGATGGGTGACGGCGGCCATGACGTGCCGATGCTACCATGGTGACAAAAGAATGCACGCAGCACTTTCGCCGTGACATCGCCCCCGCCGCCTTCGTATTCTCAGGTTCCAACTCACCCCGACACCATCATGAACCGACGCGCCTTCCTCACCACCAGCACCGCCGCCCTGGCGGGCTCTCTCATTGTCCCCAGCAGCAGCCATGCGCTGGACCTCACCCAGGCCCCCCTGCCCTACGCTCCTGAGGCCCTGGAACCTCACATCGACGCCATGACGATGAACATCCACTTCGGCAAGCACCACGCCGCCTACATCAAAAACCTCGGCGATGCCCTCAAGGCCGCCAGCATCGACAAAACGGACGCTGCCGCCCTCGTCTCCGATCTCAAAGCCGTCCCCGAAGCACAGCGCATGCTCGTCCGCAACAACGGCGGCGGCCACGTGAACCACTCCTGGTTCTGGAAGTGGATGGCGCCCGCCGGCAGCGGCCCGAAAGGCCCCGAAGGCAAGCTCGGGGAGGCCATCCAGAGCACCTTCACCAGCATTGACGACTTCAAAAAGCTCTTCGGCGAAGCCGGCGCCAAGCGCTTCGGCTCCGGCTGGGCCTGGCTCATCGTCACCAAGGATGGCGGTCTCAAAGTCACCTCCACGCCGAATCAGGACAACCCGCTCATGAAAGGCGTCGTCGAGGAGGAAAATCTCGGTACCCCGATCCTCGGCATCGACGTCTGGGAGCACGCCTACTACCTCAAGTATCAAAACAAACGCCCCGATTACATCGCCGCCTGGTGGAACGTGGTGAACTGGGCCGAGGTGGCCAAGGGCTACGAAGCCGCAAAGAAGGCGTAGGCCGGGAAAATGACGAAACCAGAATGACGAATGCCGAAGGAATGACGAAGACCGAAATCCCAACCAGTTTGGGTGTTCACTCGTCATTCCTCATTTCATCCTTCGCAGTCTTGCTACGGAGAATGGATCGGACTTCGTCATTCGATTCTCCGAATCGCCCCTCATGACCGGTCTCATCGAGGTCAAGCTCACGGAGTTGAACCAGTTGTTCAACTCCATGGACCCCTCGCCGTTCCATGAGCGCGATCTGGACCGCAACGCGGAGGAGTTCATCATCAGCTGGGCGCAGGAGCATCCCAAGCAGCATGATTTGAAGCTCCTCGTGCATCTGGCGAAACGTCCTGCCGATGTCGCCGACGCACAGAAGCTCGTCGCCGACTCCGTCGCGCATTATTTCGAGTATCGCGCCAACCTGGCCCTGCGTGAGTTTAAACATCTCCTGCGCGAAGGCCGTGCCGCGCTGCTCGTGGGCCTGATCTTCCTCGGCGTCTGCCAGATCACCGCCACGCTGCTGACGCCGCCCGCAGGCAGCTGGCAGACCGTCGCCCGTGAAGGCCTCACCATCATCGGCTGGGTGGCCATGTGGCGACCGCTCGAAATCTATCTTTACCGCTGGTGGCCCATCCTCACCCTGCGCAAACTCTTCCAGCGCCTCAGCCGCATGCCGGTCGAAATCCACTGCACGACTACAACTTGAAACTTTAAACCTGAAACTTGGAACTCATCCCATGAAAACCCTCCTCACCACCCTCCTCCTGCTCATTCCCGCCTTCGCATTCGCCGAAGACAAGGCCAAACACGTCAAAGCCGACGAAGCCGCGAAAATCATCGCCGAAGGCAAAGTCGTCATCGTGGATGTCCGCACGCCCGACGAGTTCAAAGACGGCCATATCAAGACCGCCAAGAACATCGACATCATGGCCGCCGACTTCGAAGCCCAACTCGCCAAGCTCGATAAGACCCAGCCCACATTGGTTCACTGTCAGGCCGGTGGCCGCAGCATGCGCGCCCTCCCAGTCTTTGAAAAACTCGGCTTCAAGAACCTCATCCACTTGGATGAAGGCTTCGGCGGCTGGGAAGCGGCGGGCCAGCCGGTGGAGAAGTTACGTTTGAGAACGGGTTGGTGTGAGCTATATGTATTCGAGCAAATCCAACCGACATTATGGCTCCAAAGGAATCCCAAAAAGACATGATGGAGCATTCCGCCAAGAAGGTGGAAGCCTATATCCTGGAGCAGAAGCACAAGGCCGCC
>DAORHS010000662.1:0-3275 GCA_035438165.1 Prosthecobacter sp. | reverse complement strand
GAACATGGGGCTATCGGCAGCTTTACGCGGGAAAAGTGAAGGCCATCACGAAGCTCGGCCAAACACTCATCCCACAGTCAGAGGTCGATAAACTGCTCAATGGAGCGGAGCGCTATCTCGGCGCTCCATCGCACACAAAAAGGGTCGCGAAGCGCAAGGCAAAGAAAAAAACTCCTTCATCTAAAGGCGCGAAGAAATGGACTGCTGCGCTCAAGCAGCGAAGGAAACACGGGTCGCCGCCGCCAGAGAATGCTCGTTCCGAAGATGTCCATAAACCTTCATTGCCAAAATCCCTCCATCCCGATGACCCAGCCAGCGCGAGACAGTCGGTATATCAACGCCTGACTCGATACAAATCGTCGCGAAAAGATGGCGCAAGTCATGATGACTGAGCGGTGCGATGCCAATTTTGTTGGCCGCCCGCCCCATGGCGGCATAAGCGCTTTTCACACGAATCACCGGCTCATCGACCGAAGCAGGTTTGCTACGCACCTTCATCTTCTCCAGCAACTCTCTGGCGGCTGCAATCATCGGAATGCGCCGAAACAAGCCGTTCTTGGTGCCGTCTGTGGGATCACCAAGCACAAGGAATTCGCCTTTTGAAAAATCGCAGTGCTTCCAAAGCACGAACTTTGATTCACCGAGACGCATCCCCGTGTAAGCCAGAAACTCCACGAAATCGGCTCGGTCCTGAGAGGTCCGGCCACGAGCGGCGCGAAGTGCCGCCACCCACTCCTTGAAGTGGCTTTTGCTGGGCAGCTTACCGGAGAGGTCTTTTGGACGAACCTTTGCCCGTTTGACCTCAAGAGCCGGATTGGTGCGGCGCACCCCTTGTTTGATGGCGATCTTGAACAGGGATTTCAAAATGAGGAGGCAATTGTTGAAACGAGTAGCTGACATCACCTTGACCGCCTCACCTGCCCATTGCTCACAGTGCTGAACAGAGATTCGACGCATTTCCAAGGCGGCGAAATCGGGCCAAGTTTTCTTGATGAGTCCGACAATTTCCTTCCAGTAGCGCTTGGTGCTTTTCTTGGTGGATGGGTCGTTTTGAAGCTGGCTTTCGCGGATGGCTAGCGCCTCCGCTCCAGTCATTTTTTCAGTGATGACGGTATCCTTGCCCAGCTCATCACGATGGGCGTTGTCTTGAAGGATCTCGTTGAGTTGGGGTTTCGCCACACTCAAAACCTTGGTCTTGAGACTGCGAAAAGTCGGTTTGCCGCCGATGGAGAGACGGGCGTAATACGTGCCCTTCTGGTGGCGGTAGAGATGAGGGATGCCGGAGAAAGTCCAAGTCTTTGAAGCGCTCATAAGTAGCCGCTGTTACCCACGGAGAGGGGCGGCGGAGTGAGTATAAAACAAGTGTATAAAACCGCAAGAAGAACCGGCGCTACCCTCAAATATACAGGTAAAAAAGGGCTGAAAAGCTGATTTGTAATAGGACACTCCTGTCCGCCTCTTCTCTTCGCGGCTTCGCCGCCACTTCAAAAAGCGGGCAAGAGTGCCCGCGCTCCCCTCGATTAGCAGAGGTGTATGAAGTTCTTCGACCACGAGGGGACATCGAAAAGACGGCTCGCAAGCTGCCGCATTGGCAGCAGGGCGGGAAACGGGGCATCGTGCAAAAAATCAAATTCGATTTGAGAGGTGGTCACAAACTGTGACTGGCTCCGGCTGAGGTTTTTCGTGAAGGACTTTGATATTCCGAACTCGGACCAGAGTAATCGCAAATTGCGACCACCTTCTGCGGGGTTGAATGCGCCGACGATGAACGTGAACCGCTGATCCCCACGCCCGCCTACCCCTTGACCGCCGCCCGCTTTCCCGATCACAGCACCCGAATCTGCGCCGGATCACTCCAGGCACCCATGACACCGCGGAGGCCGACGGCGCGGACGCGGACCCAGATGAGGGCACCGGGAGGCAGGCCGGTGAGTTCGGCGAGGCCGCCGGGAAAGTAGCCGTGGAGTTTCCAACCGGATTCGTCGTTCGGGTCACCGGTGGTGATCTGTACTTCATTGGCACCACGGCGGCGCGGCGGGACGTAGCGCGCGAGCACGCCTCCTGGCAGCGCGAGGTGGCGCAGGCGCAGATTAATGGGCGCGGCGGGCGGTGAGAAATCCCGTGGCCGTGCGGTCGGGAAGGAGGGAAAGCCACTCTTGTCCGCGATGTCCGCCCTGCCTTGGGTCAGTCCATTGACATAACTGCCGAGCACGCGCAGCGCCTGCTCCAGGGCCGTGCGCGCCTGCTTCAGCGCCAGCACATCCGCGGCGGCACGCGTCTGGCGGTCCACCATCTTCTGCGCATAATCCTCCACCCGCGCACCCATCTGGGCCACCGTGACCGGCGGGTCGGAAAAGACGTCGGTGTGCTGGGCGAACCGCTCATGGATGGTCCGGGCCAGCGCCAGCAACTCGCTGGTCGTGTAGTCGGTGAAATCAATGATGACCTTGACCTTGCTCATGGCGTGGGAAAATGGGCCGGACCTTCCAGCGAACGCTGGCGATGCCACAGCATCGGCGGCAAACCAGCACGCTCCGCTGCGGCAACCTTTTCCCGAAACAGCATCGGGTCAGGGCTAAGCGGCAAACCCTTCTGGGAAGGAGCGAGAACCTCCGCCGGCTGGTGCCGAAAGCACGGGAGACGGACCAAAACCACCAAGGGCTGACCAAAAGGATTCATCGGATGGCGTAAAGGCTGGACGAAATGCAAAAAAGAATCAACGAAAAGTAACAGACCGTGAACGAAAAATTACACAGCGTGAACGAAACTGCGCATTTCGATCAGATATGCTGTCGGATCATGAACGATGAGTGGTGTTTCGTTCAGCGTTTATCGGAAACAATGGACGAAACGTGCCTGACACCGGACGAAATGGGAATTTTCGTTCCCTGTTCGAAGTATTTCGTCCACTGTTTTGCACCAAAATTGAACGAAATGAGCTGTTTCGTCCTTTGAACACGCAACCCCATGGACGAAATATAGCATTTCGTCCTCCCTATTCGGGCTGCCCTTGTTCCGGCGGCCCTGCTGCCGAAGGGACTGCCAGGACCCTCCAAGGAAACAAGTTCAAGGAAACGAAGGCCCTCGGTTGGATCTCCTTGTTCTTCATCATCACTGAATGGGCCGATGAAAAGTCACAAAGGGTGGAGAAGAGATCAGGCTTGCGATCTGGAACCGCTTTGCCCAGAATCCGCTCTTATTGAGTGACGACGAGCCCCCCGTGAACATCCTCCCCAAACTCGCCAGCGGCCAGCGCCCCAACGTCATCGACCTGA
>DAORHS010000661.1:0-3278 GCA_035438165.1 Prosthecobacter sp. | reverse complement strand
CGCAAGGCGCCGGAAAGCCTTCACCGCCTGGGCTGACAGCAGCCTCTTCTGGACGGACAACGCCTTTAACATAGGCGGGGTGAAGACCGAGGACTGGTTTTACGTAGGCGGACTGAATCTGGCCTGGCAGCAGCCGCTCGGCGGGCGTTTCTATGCGGATGCGTATGCGGGCCAGCACTGGTATCGCTACGACGAGTTCACAAGGCTCAGCTACGACTTCGGCGAACTGCGTTTCGGAATCCTCGCCGTCCTGCCGGAGCTGCGGAACGCGGTTTTGTCCCTCCACTACGGTTATCAGCGCATCACGGACGGCATTGACAACGAGGAGCTCTACGAAGCGCATCTGATGCGCCTCGGATTGCAGAAGACCTTCCTCATCGATCATCGGAACAGCATCGCGGCCGGTGTGCTCGCCTCGTTTGCCACGGGCACCTCACCCGGCAACTTGCAGCGCCACGAGTACGCGCTCCAGCTCTCGCATCATCTCAAGCTCGCCCCCAAACTGAACCTCTCGACGGCATACCGTCTCTCCTACTTCGACTACTTCAACTTTCAGGGACGCCAGGACTGGTATCAAAACATGGGCGTCTCGCTCAACTATCTGCCTTCAAACCACTTCGAAATCAGTCTCGGCTATTACTTCGCGGTGAACAGCAGCAACAACAGTTTCTTCGATTACCAGACGCAGCTCGGCGGGCTCAGCATCGCCGGCAAGATCCGTTTCTAAGCTCCAGGTTTTCTCTTTCCGCACACCATTCATGAAAACGTCTCTCCATTTCTCTCACGGGTTTCTTGCCGCCGTTTGTCTGGCTGGATTCCCCCATTTCCTGGCTGCCGCCGACTACGATCAGGCGGAAATCACCAAAGTGCATCGCGAAGTGCAGGTCATGAAGGCCAACGCCGCGCCACGGAACGCCTCGGAAGGCCAGCAGATCAAACCCGTCACCTCCGTGGCCACCGGAGCCGCCTCACGGGCTGAATTGCGCTTTCCGGACCGCACCTTGACGCGACTGGGGGCGAACTCCCGCTTCACCCTGCGCGGGGGCTCCCGCACGCTGGATCTGGATCGCGGGGTGATGATGGTCCAGGTGCCAAAACGGCAGGGGGGGGGCTCAAATCCGCACCGCCGGTGTCACCGCCGCCGTGACCGGCACCACCGTGCTCATCGAGTACCATCCGGGCGGCGTCGTGAAGCTCATCGTGATCGAGGGAGAGTGCGTGCTGACTTTGAATCGTGACCGCAGTGAGTTCCAGACTCTTCGTGCCGGCCAGATGATCACCATGCAGGATGGAGCTGGGGCGATCCCCGCCCCGCAAGACATCGACCTCGGCAGGCTGCTTGAGAGTTCACGCCTGATCAGCGCCAATGACCCAACTCAACCCAACCAGCAGGCGATTCAGAACGCCGTCCAGATGCAGCAACAACTCATCAATCAGGGAGATCTGCTGAGCGGCGGCGTTGTCCTTCAGAATCCCGGCATCACGGTGGGGCTGACCAACAACACGACCTCGAATGTCGTCACTCCACCCCCTGCTGGCGATCCTGTCGAGCCGGGAATGCCCATGCCCATGCCGTGAGCCGAGGGGGCCGGTGGAGCATGGAGCGTGCGCATCCCCAAGCACTTGTTTCACGCAATCATCAACGGACGTCTTTTCTCAGAAACTGGCAGATGGTTCTGACTGTCATGGATGCGGAACAAGGGTGATCTCTATGACACGGTGAACTGTTATGAGCATGTCGCCTTGAAGTTTCGGGCCGGAACAACACCGGGTGCGAGGCTGAACAAGGTCAGGCGGTGATTCATGTCGCTCCAACGGGCGGATCATGTTTTTGTCGGGGCATGGGGTTTGCAAAGCAACGCCATTGCTTTTCAAGCCTGCCTGGTCTGACCTTGTTGAGGTGCAACCAGACAATTTCCACGAGCGCCACTTCAGGTCCACTTTCGTGCCATTCCACTCGTGCTCAGGCAGATGCGTGTGCGTGGTGAAGCTTCCACTGGTGGCGTTGAGTTTGGCCATGGTCCAGCCGGTGGTGGACGTTTTCTTGTCGGCGACATACGACGTTGCCGGTGTGTTGAGGATGTGGATGCCCTCGTGCTCGAAGAAGTTGCGATGATGGATGTGACCATGGACGTAGGCTTTGACGTGCTTGCGTGTCGCAAGCATCTGCCAGAGCGTCTCCGAATCCTCCAAGCCACCAGGGAAGTGCAGGGGATCACCGCCGAGGCGCGGATTGTGATGCGCGAAGATCAGCGCGGGCTTGTCCGCATGCTCATCGAGCAACTTCGTCAGCCAGGCCATCTGCGCGTCACCGAGCAATCCCTGAGTGACCATCGTGGCTTTCAGCGAATCGAGCAGGAACAGGTTGGCTCCTGCCAGGTTCACCACACCGACATGTTTGGACTCCACGGCAGGTGAGTCCGGTTTCTCGTTCTTCAGCACGTCGTAAAACACCGCACGCTCATCGTGATTGCCCATCGTCAGATGCAGCGGCACGCCAGCGTCGCGCAGCGGAGCGATCAGCTTGGCGAAATGCTCGTAGTCGCCACGCTTCCCGTCCTTCAAGGCCAGATCACCGTTGATGACGACCGCCGCAGGTCGCTTCGGCAGCGCCAGCAACCAAGCAACCGTGTTCCGCAGATTCGTGGGGATCGAAGCCGTCGCCGGATGCTTCTCCCCAATGTGCGTGTCGTTTAGAATCGCGATCAAGCTCTCATCCACTTCCGCGGCGGACGTTTCGAGTTGGGCCAGGGCCACGGCGGCTCCGAATTGGGCGATGAACTGACGGCGTGAGGTGAGATGAATCGGCATGTCTTGCTATACGCGCGGCTTCTGTCCCGTATTGCTCCATCATGGACCGCCGCGATTTCATCAAGACCACCACTGCCGCCGCAGCCGCGACGGGAGCTCGGACACTCCTGTCCGCACCTTCCTCCAAGCGTCAGCCTGACCTCATCAAAACGGAAAACGCACGTCCTGGCGAGAGCTTCCAGCTCACGCGCATGATGCCGGACAACGCGAAATCCTACCGCACCTCGCTCATCGAAGGCTACTGCTCGCGCCAGTCCATCAAAGCCGGCGAAAAGCTCGACATCTTCGTCAGCACGAAACCGACAGCCAAGTTCACCATCGACATCTTTCGCATGGGCTACTACGAAGGTGCAGGCTCGCGCTTGATGACCACGCTTGGCCCCTTTGACGGTAAAGAACAGCCCGTGCCCGAGATTGGCGACAAACGACTCCGCGAATGCCAGTGGGACGCCTCCACGACTCTCACG
>DAORHS010000660.1:0-3291 GCA_035438165.1 Prosthecobacter sp. | reverse complement strand
CGAGACGGCAAATTTGGAAATCTGCTCCAGTTTGTGCGCGGCCCAGTGGCCGAAGTCGAGCGGGCGGGCGGAACCGAGTTCAAAGGGGTCGCCGCCGGTGGCGATGTGCTCCACGTGCAGTTCGGCGCTGCGCTGGACGATCTTTTCGAGCGCCTCCTGCTTCAATGCGGCCAGTTCGTCGGCCATGGCCTCGATCTGCTCGAAGAAGGCACCGTCGCGAATGAGGGAGACCTTGATGGCCTCAATGATGCCGTTGCGCCGCTCGCGGGCAGGGAGTGATTCGAGGAAGGCAAAGTCGTTCACCACGGCAAACGGCACCACGAAACTGCCGATCCAGTTTTTTTTGCCGAAGTAGTTCACGCCGTTCTTCACTCCCACACCGCCGTCGCCCTGGCTGAGCGTGGTGGTGGGAAAGCGCACATGACGGATGCCGCGGTGCGCGGTGGAGGCCGCGAAGCAGACAAGATCCAGCACCGCACCGCCGCCAATGACAAAGACGTAGCTGTGACGGTCCAGCGCGGCCTCGTTGATGGCGTCCCAGCAGCATTCGACGAGCCGCAGGTCATTTTTGCACGATTCCCCGCCGGGAATGACGATGGGCGTGTCTGTCAGCGTGAATGTCTCCGCATGCGCCTCGCCATAACCGACGATGTCGTCGAGCAGGTCGCGATTCGCATTCGCGACCGCCTCATCGACGAACACCAGGACCCGGGGAAGCTTGTGCGGCTGGTCGAGGGTGACGAGATCGCGGATCGTGTTGTTGCGGGGCGCGAACACCTCTCTCGTAAACAAGATGCGGTGGGTGTGTTCGAGCCTGATGATTTTCTCCAGCATTGGGGGGCGGGTTCTTTGCCTGCAAGAGGGTTGGAGGTCAAAGGGAAAGGAAGAACAGACATCGGAGGCGAAATCTGTCGGCAAACCTGGCAAATGACGAATGTCGAAACCAGAATGACGAATTTCCCAGATCACGTCGCCGCCACCCAGCGCTGCCAGAGGCGGAGGAGCGGGGCGAGGGCGACGAAAGCCAGGGCGAGCGGCATGGAAACCGTGCATATCGCCAGCGCATCCACGATGACAATGCCCGCCAGCAGTATGCCCACAGCTTTGCCAATGGCTGGTCCACCGGCATCGAGATGCCGAAAGGCCGCCATCAAGCACCAGACGAATGGTCCAATGATGAAAAAATCCAGGCCATCGCCCCGCTGCCCGTGAGAAATCAGGGCCACGGCGATCAAAGGCGCGCCCAGCAATGCGAAGGACAAAATCCACGACACAACCGCAAGTTTGCCATCTTTGTGCTCAAGGCGGGCGGCAAAGGTGATGCCAACGACGTAGCAAAACATGACCACTGCATACGGCAGCACTTTTTCGTGCAGCCACCCCGCCCCCCCAGCATGATCCGGCGGCAAAAGGACTGAACCCACCATCAAATACAGGAACATTCTGCACGATCCCATCACGATGACAGAGCCAGCCCAATGCTTGTGATAGAGATCGTAAAACAGAATGGCCGCGACCAAGGCTGCCGTGCCAAGCACATTGGCCCCCAATCCAATGGAAAGACCGGCACCCAATACGAGCATCATCATGCCAACACTCCACGCCGCGAGGACGCTGACCTGCCCGCTCGGAATCGGCCGCTCCTGCCGATGCTCGCGGTCGAATTTCACATCCGCCGCGTCATTGAGGATCATGCCGCCGGTGTAGAGCAGTGAACCGGCAAGGATGAGCCAATACAGGCGCGCATCCGCAAGCCCTCCTCCCGCGAGAAGCCAGGCGGCGGTGACATTGGTCCAGACCGTGGGCAGGTTGGAAATGCGGGCGAGATGGAGCCAGGGTTTCATCAATTCGCTGTTCTCAGTTCGCCGTTCGCGATTTGCAACAGAGAACCGCGAACCAGGAACGGCGAACTGTCACTTCAGCATGCTGCGCACAAACGGAAGCATGTCGGAGTAGAGCGTGCTGCCGTGGAAGCGGGAGAGCTGCTCGGTGACGAGTTCGGCGTCGCTGTCCACATCGGCCGGGAGAAGCTCCTCATGGATGTGGTCACCGCAGGTGGCGCTGACGCTGAAGAAGCAGGACTCGCAGTCCCGGCGCACTTCGCCGCGCACGCCCACGCCTTCCAGCACGAGGCTTTGAAGCGCGGGCCCGGTGTCTTTTTCGATCAGCTCGACGCCCAGCGCGGCCTTCAACCGCTGATTGATCCATGCCGCGAGCAGCAGCGCGGTGGTCCGCTGCCCTTTGAGATGGGTGATTCGGATGGTCTGGAGCTTGTCGAGGTTCTGGCAGGCGGCAGCGTCCTGGAAGCAGCTGGCCAGCGCCGTGCGCATGAAGTGCGAGCGCGTCCACGCGAGGTCTCGCACATCGAAGCCTCCGGTCTCGGCATGCATCGCGGTCAGCAGCGCATCGAACTGCCTGGCGGGATCGCTCCAGCGTGAGCTGTCGATGATCAGCGTGTCGATGCGGCTGTAGAGGCGCTCCTCGAAGTTTTTGGAGAGATCCGCCTTCCACCAGACGACGAGCGGCAGATCGGAGTCGAGATGGGCAAAAACGATGTTCTGCACCTGCGCGGCGTTGCCCCCCTCAAGCACGAAACTGATCTGCTCGCTGCACACGATCTGCTTGCCCTGATACGGGCGGCACAGCGCCTGAATCCACGCACGCGCCCGCGGCGGCTGTGACTCGGGCAGGGCGAGAATGAGCAGGGCACGGCAGGCGTGGTGTGCGGCCACGTGGTCGAGCAGATCGTTGTCGGCGATCAGCTCTCCGCTGTTCTCGGTGTAGATCGCCAGATTGATGAGCGACGCACGCGTCTTGGCCTCATCCCCTTCCCACAGCAGCTTCAGGGCACGGTCAATGCGCGCAATGGGCGTTTCAAGACCGAGACGGGCGAGGTCGGATTCGTTGAGCGTGGAAGGCGGCATGGTGATGGTCCTCCCGGATTAAAGCAGCCGCCATTCACGTCCGTCCGCACGGAGCAGATCGTCGGCCTCCTTCGGCCCCCAGCTTCCGGCGGGGTATTCGTGCATCGGCGGCGGCGTGGCGGACTTGTGCCAGGCGTGCTCGATCTCGTCGATGAACTTCCAGGCGCTCTCCACTTCATCGCGACGGGCAAAGAGGGTGGCGTCACCGGCCATTGCATCGAGCAGAAGGCGTTCGTAAGCCTCAGGACTGGCCTTGCCGAAGCTGGATGAATAGCGGAAGTCCATCTTCACCTGCTGCACGTTCTGCGCCTGACCGGGCTGCTTGCAAAGAATGCGCAGAGCGATGCCCTCATCCGGCTGAATGCGG
>DAORHS010000659.1:0-3305 GCA_035438165.1 Prosthecobacter sp. | reverse complement strand
TGCACTCAAGCCTCTCGCTTGCCACACTGCTCCTTTCCGGCGCGGCTCAAGCGCAGTCCGCCAGCAAGAAGGCCGGTAAAAAAGGCTACGCGACCGGCCTTCGCGGCGCGGTCACACCGGCCAAGCTCTCCGAGCTGAAGGTGAAGTGGATCTACAACTGGACTTCCAAACGCCCAGCAGGCCTTCCAGAGGGCATCGAATGGGTGCCGATGGTCTTCAAGGACAACGAAAACTAGTTCGCCGCCAAGGCCGACGACGAAATCCGCGCCGATCTCGCCAACAAGCCGCCTGCCGTGCTTGGTTTCAACGAGCCAGAGGGCAAGGACCAGGGCAATACGACCGTCGAGCAGGCTCTCGCGGTCTGGCCAAAGCTGGAGGAGCTCAATCTGCCACTCGGCAGTCCGGCGGGCGTGCATGCCGACAGCCCGTGGATGCAGGCCTTCATGAAGGAGGCGCTGAAGCGCAAATACCGCATCGATTTCATCACCGTTCACTGGTATGGCGGCCCGACAGCCTCGCAGCTCACGTCACACCTCGACAAGATCGCCCGACTCTACAAACGGCCGCTGTGGATCACCGAATTCTGCCCCGCCGACTGGAGCGCCACGAAAACGGGCAAGAACCAGCACGCAGAGAAAGACGTGCTGCGTTTCATCAAGGATGTGCTGCCCCGCTTGGAGCGCTCGAACGATGTGGAGCGTTACGCGTGGTTCGGCACCGCCCCGGGCAACACGCCCACCGGCTGTTGCGCGCTCTTCGATGCCAGCGGTGCTCTCACCAAGCTAGGCGAGGCTTACGCGGAGACGTAACAACGATCCCGAGTTGGCGATTGCCCTCAGAATCGAATCTACTCCCCCAGCCACACCCAGCGAACGCCGTCGATGGCGATACGACCATCGGCTCCGGCATTGGTGAGGTCCACGAAGCTGCTGTCGCCGGCTTTGAAGGTGAACTCTCCGATGGGGACGAAAGCGAAGGGCGTGGTCTCAGCGCGTTGATCGAGCGTGAGCTTGGCGGTGCCGGTGGCGTGTTTGATGGTGATGGGCGTGTTCGTGGCCTGCGCTTTCGAGGGACGGAAGCCGATGCAGACTTGGTAGCGGCCCGTGCGCGGCAGGGTGGGCTGGAAATGAATGCGCACGGGCCCGACTTTGCCCTTCGTCACAACATCGCGATGCGTGCCGGGGCCGGTGAAGACATCGGAGAAGCGCAGCGGCTTGGTGATCACATAGTCGGGCAGTGTGCCGTTCCAGCGACCGGACATTTCGGCGTCAAACTCGTCCATGGTGATGTCTCGTGCCTCGGTGCTGCCGACGGGGACTTCGGCGGTGAGTAGGCGTTTGCGACCGGCTTCATCAATGACGAGCAGGCTGATGGCGTGGACTTTTTCGAGATCAAAAGTATGCACCACGCGCTCGCCTTCGCCGCCGACTTTGCCGGTGCCGTCGAAGCCCCACACGATCTGCTTGAGCGGGTCTTTGAGCGCGCCAGAGACGGCTTTGAAAATGACCTTCTCGCCGGGCTTCGGATGCTTCGGTGTCCAGGTGAGCTTCACTTGCGGCTGATAGCCGCAATCGAGCACGGAGCCTTCCGCGAGCAGCAGTTCGCGCAGGGCTTTGATGTCCACTTTTTGCACGCTCGTCTTTCCGGCGAGCGCGAGGTGCGCGGCATCGCCAGCAGCGTGACCGAGCATCATATAGACCGGCTCCATGCGCAGCGAGCAGTAGGCGATGTGCGTGGCTGAGCAGCACACGGGCACGAGCAGATTCGCCACATCTGGCGGGGTGAGGCTGCGATACGGGATGTCGTAGTTGTTGCACGCGACGTGTCGTGTGTGCTCGGGCACGAGGCGATTTCCTTCGCGCAAAAACTGGACGGTGTGGCAGTCGATGCCGTAGCTGCCAGTGGCGATGCCGTCGGCCTTCCAGCGGTCCTGCGTGAGGTCTTGCTCGCGCAAAACATACGCGCCGACCATCCGACGCGCCTCGCGCACATAGAGCTGGAAGGGGAAGTGTCCGCTGTCGGCGAACTCATCCTTTGGCAGGCCCCATTTGCGTGATTCGTTGCGGAATGCCTCGGGCAGCTCGGGATCATTTTGCACATAGTAGAGCAGGCTCTGGGCGCGATCGCGGATGCGCGCGGCGATGCGGTCGCGCAGCTCCCAGGAGCCCTCAGCATAACCTTCACTGTTGCCCGGCCAGTCGAACCAGTTGGCATCGTATTTGTAGCCGGGATGCCATTTGTCGATGGTGGTGAAGAAGTCGCCAAAACCATGGACTCGCCCTTCTTTGGCTCGCTTCCCATGCGTCGCGATGAAGGGCGTGGGGTCATAGTGCTCGGGCTTGGGAAAGAGCACACGATTCGCCGTGTCTGAGGTCACGGTGACGCGGTAGTTGTAGGCCATCGTGCGATGGTCGCCCATGCCGCGCTGCTCCTTCGGCCCCATGCTTACACCGGCGAGCACTTCGCCATATTCCGCACGGCCTTCGCGCCCCACCCGATACGGCACATGCGCTCCCGCCATGAGATCGCCCTCGTAACTGGCATCAATGAACACATCGCCATGAAATGTGCGCGTCGTCTTCGCCACCACGTCATCGACGACGAGTCCGGTGAGCCGGCTGGAGCCTTCCGCACGACCAAACTCCGGCAGCACGCCGCGATAACGGCAACTGTGCCACACCTTGATGCCCGGCTGCTCCTTGATCATCTGCTCGAAGATCAACTCCGCCACATGCGGCTCAAACGTCGCGCCATTGCGGCAGGCTTTGAACTCCTTCGAGTCCGCGCCGTATTTGTCCGTGTAATACTTCACGATGCGCGTGAAGAAGTCCTTCGACAGCCCGCCGATGGTCGCCGTGTCCCCCATGTCCGAAGCCACCAACCCGCCGCTGACCACGCCGCCGATGTGCGCATTGATGTCCACCAGCGCGACCGTGTGACCATGCTTCGCCGCCGCGATGGCCGCCATCACCCCCGCAGGCGTGCCGCCATAGACGACGACATCGGCTTTCTCTGGCGGTGCATCAGCAGCGTGAATGCGGGTGAGGGTGAAGAATGCGAGGAGGAATGCTCGGGGGTTCATGGTGATTGATTGGAAAGTGGTTTCGGCTTTAGCCGAATCATGGAGGCAGAGATGATGCGGCTAAAGCCGCAGCCACATTATTGCCGCAGCTTCGCGGCGAGATTTTGAATGAGGGTGTGAGTGTTGTCCGCGCCGCACTTCTGGCCTTCGACGGCTTTTTTGCTCCAGTAGAGCCTGTTATTAACTTTAAAAAGAGCTGTACCCCGGGGAGGATCCAAGCAAT
>DAORHS010000658.1:0-3316 GCA_035438165.1 Prosthecobacter sp. | reverse complement strand
AGGTCATCATGTCCCGCAGCCGCGACGTGTTCATCCCTTTGCAGGACCGTTCAGCCCTCGGCAACAGCCGCCGCAATGCCATCTTCGTCAGCATCCACTACAACTACAACCGTGGTGGCAGCGGTGCGGGCGCCGAGACCTACTACCACTTTTCCTCCAGCTACATGCTGGCGGCCTACATCCAGGCCTACCTGGTGCAGCGCACCAACATGACGAACCGCGGCGTCAAAAGTGCGGGATTTCACGTCATCCGTGCCACCTCGAAAAATCCCGCGGTGCTTGTGGAGTGCGGCTTTGTCAGCAATTCCAGCGAGCGTGCGCGCATGCTCACGGGAGAGTTTCGCGCACGCATCGCCGAAGGTATCGCGCAGGGTATCGTGGCCTTCAAAAAGTCCAAGTAGTCCTCCGGATCCGGTGCCTAGGCTGGCTCACAGGCCTCTTTGGGCAAACGCAACCGCATCTCATGCGAGAGCCGTGGACGTATCCTTGACTCCCCCTCCCCTCTCTGCCATCTCAAGCAGTTCCATTCGTCATTCCTCATTCTGATTTCGTCATTCCCATCATGGCCAATCCCGCCCCCGCACACGGTTACACTGAAGACTCCATCAAATCCCTCGACTGGCGCGAGCACATCCGCCTCCGCCCGGGCATGTACATCGGCAAGCTGGGCGACGGTTCCCTGCCTGAGGACGGCATCTACGTGCTGCTCAAGGAAGTGCTCGACAACTGCATCGACGAGCATGTCATGGGCTTCGGCAACACCATCGAGATCACGATCACCGAGGATCAGACCGTCACCGTGCGCGACTACGGGCGCGGCATTCCGCTGGGCAAGCTGATGGAGTGCGCCGCGCAGATCAACACCGGCGCCAAATACGACAGCGAAGTCTTCAAGCGCTCCGTCGGTCTCAACGGCGTCGGCATCAAGGCCGTTAACGCCTTGTCCGAATTCTTCGAGATCCAGGCCATCCGCGAAAAGCAGACCCGCTCCATTGAGTTCAGCCAGGGACTCGTCGTTTACGACATGGGCAAGCCCAAAGCCTGTGACGAGCCTGACGGCACACGCATCGCCTTCCGTGCCGACGCGGAGAGCTTCGCCGACGACACGCATTACCGCCTCGACTTCGTGCGCGAGATGCTGCGCTTCTACGCGTGGCTGAACCCCGGCCTCACCATCCTCCTCAATGGCGAAAAGTTTAAGTCCAAGGACGGCCTCATGGACCTCATCCGTGCCAAGCTCACCGAGGAGCCGCAGTACCCGATCATCCACCTCGAAGGCAAAGACGTGGAAGTCGCCTTCACGCACGGCACCGGCTACGGCGAGGAGTACTACAGCTTCGTCAACGGCCAGCACACCACGCAGGGCGGCACACACTTGGCAGCCTTCCGCGAGGCCATCGTGCAGGAGTGCCGCGAGTTCTTCAAAAAGCAGTTCGATCCCGCCGACGTGCGCGGCAGCCTCATCGCCGCCGTCAGCGTGAAGGTGCAGGAGCCGGTGTTCGAGTCACAGACCAAGACCAAGCTCGGCTCCAGCCACATGGAGCCGAACGGACGCAACCTGCGCGGCCACATCACCAGCGTCATCACCGCGCAGCTCGACAATTTCCTCCACAAGCACGGCGACATCGCCAAGTCACTTCAGGAAAAGATCAACTCCAACGAAAAGGAGCGCAAAGAGATCAGCGGCATTCAGAAAGCCGCCCGTGAGAACGCCCGCAAGGCCAAGGTTCACAACAAAAAGCTCCGCGACTGCCGCGTCCACTTCGACACCAAGGACAAGCGCCGCGACGACAGCACCCTCTTCATCACCGAGGGCGACAGCGCCTCCGGCAGCATCACCAAGAGCCGTGATGTCGAAACGCAGGCCGTCTTCAGCCTGCGTGGCAAGCCGCTCAACTGCTTCGGCCTTACCCGCAAGATCGTCTATGAAAACGAGGAGTTCTATCTCCTCGCCAACGCCTTGCAGATCGAGGAGGACCTCGAAGAACTCCGCTTCAACCGCGTCGTGCTCGCCACCGATGCCGATGTCGATGGCATGCACATCCGCCTGCTCATGATCACCTTCTTCCTGCAGTTCTTCCCCGAACTCGTCCGCAAAGGCCACCTCTACATCCTGCAAACGCCGCTCTTCCGCGTGCGCAACAAAAAGGAGACCTACTACTGCTACAGCGACGAGGAGCGCCAGCGCGCCATCCACCGCTGCGGCAAAACTGCCGAGATCACCCGCTTCAAAGGCCTCGGTGAGATCAGCCCCGACGAGTTCAAGCACTTCATCGGCCCCCACATGCGTCTGGAGCCCGTCACCATCCGCGACCACGCCCTCGACGCCGACGGCAACCCCATCCCTTCCGAGCACAAGAGCGTCAAAGAGATGCTCACCTTCTACATGGGCAAAAACACCCCCGAACGCCAGACATACATCGTCGAGAACCTCCGCATCGAAGAAGAACTCGAATTCAAGGACGCCGCAGAACCGGCAGAACTGCCCGCAGCGGCGTGATCGAGCCACGGAGCGCGAGTATGGCGAACGTGTCCGTCTTAGCCTTCATCCTTCGCAGTCTTGCTACGGAGAATGGATTGGCGAAGGTGGAAGCCTACTCGCCTGTTTTGCGGTCTTGCGTTGACGTTGGGAATTGCAAGTGGCGAGTGGTCTTCGACACACTCGCGCTCCATCAACAGCGCTCTCGCCGCGTCATACGCCCCCTTGCCGGTGTCATCCATCGGCCCAACGGGCCGCCGGATTCAGCCCAGAGCAAGAGGGCGCAACCATCGCCGCCCTGGGTTGACGCGAAACCTCATCGCTCCCCAATCATCGTGCTCCAAAGGGGTGCAGGAGATCGCGCTTCAATCCCAGACCTACGTCGCGTCAATGAGATGGACGTAAACCTTGGCGAGTGGTTGCGACATACAGGCAAAAGAACGTGTTCCCGCTTTCCTCTGATACGATCATCACTGGTTTGTTGGAGATAGCTCCAGAGATGTTTACCCTCAGTGTGGGTGATGACTATTTGGGCGCTTCGCTGTTTCGAGTGGGTTCCAGAACACCCGGCGTATGCGGCTCACCGCCCAGGAAGATGCTCCGCACCGCAACTGCGTTCCAGCCCAGTTGTACTTAGCTGACGTGCCCAAGCGACCCACACAAGACAGCGAAGACTCTCCACGCACCCCGGGCGCTTGCCAGAGGACGCTGAAACGCCGTGAAAGCAGCCGTTCCACGGTGCAGCTCCTTCAGTCGTGATGATTCCAGCGAGCTTGAGACGGAGCGGATTACCCCGGAATTGGAATCAAGGCAAAGCGGATGTGGCTTACGATGGTG
>DAORHS010000657.1:0-3324 GCA_035438165.1 Prosthecobacter sp. | reverse complement strand
GGATTGCACAGAGCGTAGTTGCAGTGCGCGTTCGTGAAGCGCATGCCCATCTTCGCGAGGCGGTCCATGTTGGGCGTCACCGACTGCGGATGCCCGCCCATCCAGCCTGCGTAGTCACGCAGATCATCCGCAATGATGAACAGGATGTTCGGTTTGCCGTAGGCGGAGACGGACCGGGATTTCGTGGCGGCGCTGGCAGAAAATGACAGCGCGAACATTAAAAAAATGAAGCGGGAGGCGGACGGCATCGCGCCAAGCTCGCACGGAGCGCGAGTGCTGTCGAGGCCCAGCCTGTTTTAGCCCGCCTTACTGCTTCAACTCCGGGTGACTCTTCACAAAGTTCTGGTCCTCGGCGGAAAAGCGCTCCATGGGCACCACAAACGCCTGACCATCTTCCCTCTTGAACTCGGCCGTATCTTTTGTGCCGGATGTGAAGCGAACAAACGACGCCGTCATGGTTCTGCCTGAGGTATCCTTCCAAGTTCGCATGGCCGTGAGCGGCTCGACAGGAGCCTTCATGCGTATTGTCATTTTCTCCTCTCCCCTGGCTTCCGCAATCTGTGCCGGCGGTGCCTGAAGTACGGCGGGAGCGTTGACAAGCTTGTCGGATGTTTTGGCGGAAGACTCGGCAGTCGCAGATGCAAACTCCTTGATCAGTTCTTCTTTCCCCTCGGCACCTTTCACGGTGTTCCCAATGCTCTCCGCCGATCCGATGCGGCCGATCACAACACGGTCATAGAGCAAGCTGCCGCGGAGTCCGACCAACACGGCAGAAGGCTTCATTCCGGCCTGATCGACGAGCTTGTTCGCAATCATCCAGCCGGCATCAGCCACGAACTCTTTCGCCTCCGGGCTGAAGTGTCGCAGATCGGGCACGTGAACCATGAACACACAACGCTGCGGTGTCAGCAGGCAGTAAGTCGGAAACTGCCCCTTGGTCAGGGAGACAATCGAAGTGCTGCTGCTCTTCTCCACCCCCATGCTCCGGGCTGCTTTAAGCGCCTTGGAGAAGGCTTCAGCCATTGCTTTGGCCTGTTCGCTGTTCCCATGCGCAATCCCCTGCCGGCTGGAGATGATCAGGCTGTCGGCATCTTCAAAAGCACGCCTGGAAACCATTCTCTCGCGGCTTTCTTTGCTCATTGGCCTGGACAGAACAGTCACCCACATACTGACAAACGCGAACACTGCGATACAAGTCATGGTAACAGCCCAAAATACTGGGGGCAGGAAAAAGAGGTTGTGTCGGCGTATCATCCGAACCGGCATCCCCGTCCGGTGGTCAACCACCTCCTGCTCCGAGGCCTTGCCAATGGTGTTCGCAAACCACCACAGCGCCCCGGCAGCCAGCCCCAATGAAAGAGGCAATGGATTTCGGGGTGAATCCGCACTCGAAGGAGGGGCGAACAGGTCCAGAATCGGAAACACGATGAACAATCCCGCAAGCGTGGTGCCGATCGCTATCAACGGAATCAAAACACCCCTGCCGGACCAGATGATCATAAACTGAATTAATTGGAATTACCGTTCGGTTTTATTCATTCCCACCGCAGTCCGTCAATCAACATTCTCGACCGGCCCTGCTCGTTTCCTGCTGAACACCGGTCATGAGAAAGTGTACCGCGCAGCGTCTGAACCGGGCATCTCAAACCCGCAGATCGGGCTGCGGACGACTTTGTGAAATTTTTCACAAATAGCTCTTGCCTCCCCTCTCTCCTGTGGCTAGAAAAAGCGCCCGCCATCCCGGCCAGACCCTACGCGTGCCATCCCCGGCGGCCCTTACTCTCATGTCGTCTTCGATCTTCCAACAAGCCTCCCTTTCGCCGGTGCTCGCAAACGTGCACAGCTATGCGTCCGGGTTGTTTGGAGAAAGCAGCGTGCTTGGCTTCCTGACCAATTCGGTGCTCGTCGCCCTCGTCGTCATGAGCCTCGTTCTCTGGTTCTCGCGCAAGGCGACGAAGAACATGACGCTGGTGCCGCACAAGGCGCAGAACTTCTTCGAGTTCATCGTCGAGTTCCTCTACAACCAAGTCGTCGGCATCGTGGGTGAAAAGCAGGCAAAACTGGCCTTCCCGCTGCTCGGCACGCTCTTCATCTACATCCTGGTCTCCAACTGGTTCGGCCTGCTTCCAGGTGTCGGCACCATCGGCTGGGGTGAATCCACCGGCTTCCTTTCGGTGAAAGCCGCACACGATCCGCTGCTGCGCCCGCCAACGGCCGACTTGAACGCCACGATCGGCCTGGCCGTCTCCGCCTTCCTCGTCTGGCTGTTTCTGACCATCAAGGAAATCGGCGTCTGGGGCTTCATCGTTCACACCTTCGGTCCCAAGGGTGGCTTGAAGGGCGTCATGGGCATGGTAGTCGCCGCCGTCTTCCTTTTCGTCGGCGTCATCGAAGTCGTCTCCATCATCATCCGTCCAGTCACGCTCTCCATCCGACTGTTCGGCAACATCTTCGCCGGCGAGAATGTGATTCACACCATGAGCGACCTCATGGCTGGCCAGGGCGCCATCGGCAGCTTCCTCGGCAGCGTCGTTCTCCCTCTCCCCTTCTACTTCATGGAACTGCTGGTCGGCCTGCTGCAGGCGATCGTCTTCACGCTGCTGTGCGCGGTTTACATCCAGCTTTCCACCACCCATGACGACCACGGTCATGAGGAAGCTCATCACTAGAATCGAATTTGCCTGCGGGACCATGCGCAACGCGTGGACGCCGGCGACACAACAAACCAACACACGACTAATACTATGACAATGGAACTTATCTCGATGGCCCAGGAAGCAGCCGCTCACGCCCCCGCAGCCGCAGCCGGCATCACTGGCAGCATCACGATGGGCCTCGGTGGCGGCGGTGCCGCAATCGGCGTGGGCCTTGTGGGCTCCAAGGCGGTGGAAGCCGTCGGCCGCAATCCCGGCGCTTTCGGCAACATCCTGACCCTCGGCATTATCGCCATGGCCCTCGCTGAAGGTCTCGGCATTATCGCCTACCTGGGCGGCTTCTAATTGCCCCTTTGCGGCGGATCGCACCGTGTGATCCGCCGCTTCTCTTCTCTCTCACTTTCAAACTGACTTCTTCCACTCACCTCCGTCCTTCTTATGATCTCTGCCATGCCTATCATCATCGCTGCGGGCAAAGTTGACGCGATTGTCGATAAATTTGGCCTCGCCTGGCCCAAATTTTTCGCCCAGGTGATCATCTTCTGGGTCGTCTTCTCGATCCTCAAAAAGTACGCCTTCGGCCCGATCCTTGGCATGCTGGAGCAGCGTCGTCAGCGCATCGCCGATGGCGAAGCCAAGCTCGAAAAAATCGCCAAGGACGCCGCCGAGG
>DAORHS010000656.1:0-3331 GCA_035438165.1 Prosthecobacter sp. | reverse complement strand
TGCATCAGGGCGGGCTTTACTTTCTTGCGTGTCTGGAAGGCGAGGGCCGCGTGCTGGTGGATGGCACGTGGAAAAAATGCAGCGCGGGCATGGCCGTGGCGCTGCCTCCCTTCATGGTGAACGCCTTTCATGCGGTGCCCGGCAAGATCTGGCGCTGCTGCTGGGCGCGCTACGAGCAGCAGCCGGAGCAAACGCCCATTCTCAGCAGCAGCTCGCCGCTCATGGCTCCATTTGCAGGCACCGCGCTCTACAGCGCCATCGAAGGTCTCATCGAAGAAGCCGGACACGAGGCCAAACCGGCCGCCATGTTTCACTGGGTCGAGCTGATCCAGCATTACATCGAGCGTTTCGCCCAGCCCTGGCAGGTGGATGACCGCCTGCATCGCATCTGGGAAAAAGTCTCCGCCAACGTCGGCTTCGACTGGACGCTCGACGAACTCGCACGACAGGCGCACGTGAGTGCCGAGCACCTGCGCCGTCTCTGTCGCAAAACCTTGGGCCGCACGCCCATGCATCACGTCACCTGGCTGCGCATGCGCAAGGCCGCCGAGCTGCTCTCCACCACGAATCTGAAGATCGAGACCATCTCCCACGAGGTCGGCTACATGAACCCCTTCGTCTTCAGCAACACCTTCAAACAATGGATCGGCTGGCGGCCCAGCGAGCATCGGAGCCGGATGGGCGGGTGATCCGGGAGTGTGAGTGACCGCAGCGAGGCGTATTGATTGCAGAAGGACGGTTCCTCGATTCTGTAAATGGCACATGACTGGAATCTTCCTCGAACTCGGCCTGCTGTTCGTGCTGCTCCTTGCCAACGGAGTTTTCGCGATGGCGGAGATCGCGGTGGTGTCCTCCCGCAAGGCTCGTCTGCAGATGCTGGCGGACAAGGGCATCAAAGGCGCGCGGACGGCGCTGCGGCTGGTGGAGAACCCGGGTGTCTTTCTCTCCACGGTGCAGGTGGGCATCACGCTGGTGGGCACGCTGGCGGGCGCGTCGAGCGGTGCGGCCTTGATTGGCGACTTGACGCCAGTGCTCGCCGGGGTGGCCTTTTTGCAGCCGTGGGCGGCCACGCTGGCCACGGTGATTGTGGTGGGCGGCATCACGTTTCTCTCCGTGGTGATTGGTGAACTGGTGCCGAAGCGGCTGGCCATTGTGTCGCCAGAAAACACGGCGGCGCGGCTCAGCCGGCCGATGGCGGCGCTGTCACGTCTCACCGGGCCGGTGGTGAACCTGCTGGATGCCGTCAGCGGTCTCATAGCGCGGCTGCTGGGGGCGAAACCGGGCAGCGAGCCGGGGGTGTCCGAGGAGGAGGTGCGTGCGATGATTCACCAGGGCACGCTGAGCGGAGTCTTCAAACCGGGCGAGCAGCGCATGGTGGAGGGCGTGCTGGAGCTGGACGATCTGGTGGCTGCCGATGTGATGACGCCGAAAAACAGCATCGTCTGGATTGATCTGGACGAGAGCGACGAGGACAACGGCCAAAAAATCGCCGCCAGCGGCCATTCGCACTTTCCCGCACACCGCGGCACGCGGGACAACGTGCTGGGCATGATCTCGGTGAAGGCGCTGTGGGCACGAAGGCTGCAGGGAGGAGTATCGAACCTCGAATCCATGCTGACGGAGCCGGTGTTCGTGCCGGAGACGATGGCCTGCCCGCGTGTCATTGAGGAATTCCGCAAGCAGCGCCGTCATCTGGCGCTGGTGGTCGATGAGTTTGGCGGTGTGGCCGGTCTGGTGACTCTCAACGACATGATGGAGGCCGTCCTCGGCTCCATGCCGGACCAGGACCAGCGTGAGCCCCCTCAGGTTCGGGAACAATCAGAAGGTGTCTGGATCGTGGATGCGCAGATGGACATCGAGGACGTGGCTGCCGCCACCGGTCTGGTGCTCCCGCGCGAGGAGATCCATGACGGCCTGTATCGCACGCTCTCCGGTTTCATCCTGCACCGCCTGGGACATGTGCCCAAGGAGGGGGAGTGCTTCACTTCCGGTGCTCACGAACTCGAAATCACCGACACGGACCGCCAGCGCATCGACAAAGTGACGATCCGGCGGACGGGGGATGCGCCCAAAGGCTGAAGAGGACGTTTCAATCCTCCCCATCTTCCCGCGAGATGCCGGCATACAGCTCGGGGAAGCGACGTTCGAGGGATTTGGGGGTGATGTAGCCGATGAGCTGGGCTTCGTTCCAGTCGGCGAGTCCCCAGAACTCGTGGGGGAAGGCCATGATGACGGCGGTGCAGGTGGGCACCTTGGGGATGTTTGCGCGGGCGAGGATGTGCTCGGCGAAGTCGCGCAGGCCGGGATTGTGGCCGAAGAGCATGACGTGATGCCAGCTCTCTTCGAAGCCGCGCATGACGTCGAGGATGCGGTCGGCCGGGGCGAGGTAGAGGCGGGACTCGAGCAGCAGTCTGTCCACTGGCATCGCAAAAGTCTCGCGCATGATCTGCGCGGTGCTGAGGGCGCGCAACGCGGTGCTGGTGACGAGGCGGTCCGGCAGCGGGAGCAGGGGAGGACTTTCATGGCCCCCGAAGTAGGTGCGGTGCAGAAACGTCGCGACTGCGGGTGCGGCACGCTTTCCCCGTTCATTGAGCGGACGGTCATGATCCGCGAGCCCGGGCTGTCCCCAGCTGGATTTCGCGTGACGCACGATGGTGAGATACTTCATGATTTAAGAGCCAGGGGCGAGGCGGAGAAAAAATGACGAATGCAGAATTGCCGAATGACGAAGGAATGACGAAGCCCGAATGCTCGAAGACGGGGAGATGAGCATCAGGATCTTGGAGGGATTCGGCATTGGGGTTTCGTTAGTCATTCGGGTTTACTCATTCGTCATTTGCCGCTGTGCAAACACGGACGCGGTTCAAGCTGCTTACACGGCCACTTTTTCGAGCTTAATGGGGTAGGTTTGAAACGCGTTCCACTGGCAGACGATGAGATCACCGTTGTCCACCACGCAGACATCGTGCCCATGATCGAAGATGCGTTCGGCCTGCATGAGGGGCTTGAGTTTGCCGTCTTCATAGACGGGCGCCGTGCCACCGGGAGCGCTGACGACCTGGTTTTTCGCGTCGATGACGACGGTGAAGCCGCTGGGGTTCTGCGGGAGCTTGTTGATGTCGGGTGTTTTGGACCAGCAGACGCCGGCGTAAAGCTCCTGGCCGGCGATGACGGGGCGGCAGACCATGGCGCCGGGGACGGCGAGGGGTTCGAGGTATTTGCCGTCGAGCGTGAAGCGGCGGAAGCAGTGGTCGGCGCGCGAGGTGACGATGACGGTGGCTTTGTCGGCGCCCTGACGTGTGTCGATGGCGACGCCGTGGGCGTTGTTGAG
>DAORHS010000655.1:0-3331 GCA_035438165.1 Prosthecobacter sp. | reverse complement strand
CGCGAGCTCGCCAATACGTGAAAGCGTGCCGTTGCCAAAAACAAGGCGCGTGCGCGGCTGGTGATCGAAGGGGATGAGAGCGGACATGAGGTGTAGAGCGAGGATTCCAACCGTAGATCGGGTTTCCAAACCCGATTCGGAGACAAGCACGGGCAGGAAAGCCCGTGCTACGATGCTCACGCACAGTCAATCGAACGGCGCTTGTAGAGAAATTCGAACATGTTGCCCTCGTGCGGCTGGTCCCAGCTGATCTTCATGGTGCTGATCGGCCCGATGTTGAGGCGGTCGATGGTGGGGCACTCGAGGAGGTCGTTGATGAAGTTTTCGTCCTGCGTGATGGCGGTGACGATGAGGCTGTAGCCGATGCGGCCGAGCACCTCGCTCTGCGGGATCTCCAGCACGCTGGCGTAGGGGCAGAGGAACTCTCGGTTGGCGAGCGGGTGCTTGTTGTCGGAGCACCAGATGATGGTGGGGCGCAGAAAAGTGCCGCCGTGGAATTCCGTTTTGCGCGGGCCGTTGCGGAACTGTGCCGTCACATCTTCCGCGCCGGGTGTTTGCAGGTCGTTCTCGATGGCGCTGTCGATGTAGTCGGCCATTTTCACGTTCGCAAAGCCTGCCAGGCGGGCGTTTTCGTCATCGGAGGTCGTCGGCATCACCGGACCGAGGCGCTCGGCGAGAGCGGTGGCGATTTCCTTGCCATACTTCGGCACGATGACCGCAGAAGCATTGATGCAGGAGCGTCCGCCGTTGTCACTGATCGAGGCGACCATGACGTCGAGGTAGTCCTTCCAGTTTTCGATCTTGTCTTCGCCGATGATGATCTTGCTCCAGCCGGGGCCGTGCACCTGCACGGCTGGGTTGCCTTCGTACATCTTCGCCATCGTCACGTCACCGAAGACGAGGTTGCGACCACTGAGTTTGACGACCTCGCCACTGCCTTCGTGGTCGGTGGGATAGAAACCAAAGGCCTCCGGAGGCGCTCCGGCGGCGATGAAAGCCTGGATGAGGCGATACGGCGTCCAGGGCTCTTCGCGGCCCGGTTTGATGACCACGGGGATCTTCAAAGCGATGGCAGGAAGCCAGAGCGAGTTCACGGCGGGTGAATTCGACGGCATCACGAGGCCGAGGGACTTCGTGGTGGGGAAATAGGACACCGGGCAGCCGGACTGGGTGCCAAAGCCGCGATCAATGACGCTCAGATCGAGGCCGCGGGTGAGGCCGTTGAGGATCATCTTCATGTTCGTCAGCGCGAAATGCAGCTTGGCCATGTTCCGCTTCACCATGATGTGCGGCAGGCCGCTGGTGCGTGACAGCGTGGCGATGTACTCCTCTGGCGTCTGCGTGTGGCCTTTGTCGCCGAGAGGCAGGGTGCCATTGAGGAAAAGCTCGCCCGCTTTCGCGGTGATCTCGATCAACTGCTCCACCGTGAACTTCTTCAACGCCGCCCGGGCCTCGCCGATCTTCGCGAGATCCTTGCGCACGATGCCGGCATTCACCTGGCTGATTTCGGCGCAGACCTCGCCGGTTTTGTGGTCTTTGACCTGGACCTTGTCGAGCGACTCGTAGGGGCGGCCTTTGCGGAGGGCGGGAAGATGGGGGATGGACATTGGCTGGGGTGTTTTTTGAGAGCGAAAGCTTTACGAGTGCGCCGCTCCCGGGGCAACGTAAAAACTGGCGCGTGCGGCCAAGTCTTTCAGCCGGCTTTCTCCGAGGGTCGCAGGGCTTCGGGAATCATGTCCACCAGCGCCTTCGAGAAGTTTGAATAGCAGGGATAATCGGGGTGTGGAACGCCGGGCTGGCCGACCGGACGGTAACGCCAGTGCTTGTACATCCACATCCAGCACTCGGGATTCTCGCTGATGACCTTTTCAAAACGATTCCAGACACGCTGCGTCATTTCGCGTGTGTCGTCCTCCGCCGTGGGCTCGATGGCCTCGAAGAGGTTGGCCTCGTAGCGGCCGTCGGGCAGGGGACGGCAGACGCCGGTGATGATGGAAAGTCCGAGTCGCTTCGCGAGCTCGACATGCAGCGTCGGCACGCAGGTCCAGAGGCCGAAGCATTGGATCGCCGCCGCCGCGCGGCCGGGAACGATGTTCAGATCCGTGAGCAGGCCCGCGTGTCCTTTGCGCTTGAGCGCCTTCATGAGTTTGATCATCGCATTGTCCTGCGAGATGAAGGTGTGGCCCGACTGCTCCCGCAGCCGCTTGAAGATGCGGGTGATGGCCGGGTTTTTGAAGTCCTGTGCCACCACGGTGAAGGGGAAGCCGCGAAAGCCCCAGACCTGGCTGATCAGTTCAAAGTTGCCGAAATGCGGCGTCACCCACACCGCGCCGTTGTTGTGCGCCTTTTCCTCCGCTCCAGGATCGGTGATGTTGATGACGAAATGTTTCTGCCACGTCTTCTCGGTCAGTTTTGCCGACCAGAAGAGATCGAGAAAGGTGCGCGCAAAGACCTGGTAGGATCCTCGCGCGATGCGTTTGCGATCAGCCAGCGTGTAACGATCTCCAAACGCGCAGCGCAGATTGTCCAGGGCGGTCTCGCGTCCGCGTTTGTCTCCGAGATAGGCCAGCGATCCGACTCCGCGTGACAGGGACATCACCAGCCGGCGCGGCAGACGCGGCAGCAGCCAGGCGGCTGTTTCAAGCAGGGCGGTCTCAAAGAAATATCGGAGCTTCTTCACGTGGCGTTTGGTGTTTGCGAAAATCGAGTTACGATGACGCATGCCAGCGCTAACTCTCAACAACATTCTCAAACGACTCCTCAAGCAGCCGACGGCTCCGTTCCACGAATATCATGTTCGTGCGGAGATCGAGGCGCTGCTCAAAGGCTGCCCGCATGTGAAGCTCAAGCGTGACAAGTTTGGCAACCTCCTGGCCACCTACAAGAACGGCAAATCCAAGAGCAAGCCCACCTGGGTGCTCGGCGCCCACATGGACCACCCGGCTTTCGTCAAGCCGCCCGGCAGCACGAAGCGTGACGAGTGGGATTTCCTCGGCGGTGTGGGCAAAGCGGAGGTCGAGGCCGGCGTGAAGCGCGGACTGAGAAAGGTGAAGGGGCAGATCGCCACCTGGAATTTCCCGGTCAACATCACCAACACCCGCATCGAGGCCACGGCCTGTGATGACATCATCGGCTGCTCCGCCATCGTGATGACTTTCCTTGAACTGGCCCGGCTGAACATCCATACCACCGTGCATGCGGCCTTCACGCGTGCGGAGGAAGTCGGCTGGCTCGGGGCCTGGCAGCTCGCGCAGAAGTGGCCGTTTGGAAAAGACAGCGTCTTCCTTTCCCTCGAAACCAGCCGTCCGGTCAATGGTGCCGTCATGGGCGG
>DAORHS010000654.1:0-3334 GCA_035438165.1 Prosthecobacter sp. | reverse complement strand
CTTCCAGGCGCCTTTGCAATCCGTCTGCGGTGTCATGCTGGGGCTGCGTTCGACATTGAACATGCGGATCTGCGGGTGGTTCGCTGCGGCGATCTCCTCTTCGGCCTTGCCGGCCTGCTGCACCGTCCACTGCATGTTCGACTGGCCGGAGCAGATCCACACTTCGCCGACGAGCACGTTTTTGATTGTGATCGTGTTCTTGCCGGCCACCACGAGATCGGCGGGCGTGGCGTTGGCGTTCATCGGGTTCAGGGTGACGGACCATTGGCCCGCCGGGTCCGTGACGGAACTGTGGGTTTGCCCTCCGAAGGTCACCTTCACGTCCTCGCCGACTTCGCCGGTGCCCCAGACTCGTACGAGCTGCATCTGCTGCAGCACCATGCCGTCAGAGAAGATCGTGGTCAGTTTGACCTCGCCGTGCAGGCTGGTGGCGAGCAGGAGGAGGCAGAAAAAGGCGTGTTTCATGGCAAAGTCTCGTATGCGGGCTGGTTGGAGGCAAGTAAGCCAAATGTCAGAGCAGGGTGCTGTCGTCCGCACGCTCAAGGCGGCCGATCTTCTTTTTGATCGTCTCCAGCAGCACGGTCATTTCATGCACGCAGCGGAAGCACTCCTTCTGCGTCTCCTCGTCGGCCAGCCCGGGCACGGCGGGATGAATCTTCATGAACTGAAGGGCGATGTTTTTGCAGGCTTCGCGGATCTGGGCAATGGCGACGGGTCGGTCCATGGCTCCAGCGTAGAGCGCAGTGTTCATCGCGCAAGTTGCGGAGCCTGGGCTTTCCACCCACGCCTGCCAGACGTAATTCTCCGCACAATCGCCATTCGTCATTCCGCATTCGTCATTTACTCTCCACCATGCCCGTCGTCTCCGTCACGCTCCGTTACTTCACGTTCATCCTCGCCATCGCCGGTGTGGTCGCCATGGGCGTGGTGCTGCAAAAGATCCGCAGCCAGGAGTCCGGCATCCCGCCGCCGCCGGTCGCCCCGCCGCAGAAAGATGCGCTCGATGACATCGCCGCCACGGGCATTCTCGAGGCCAAGGACGAAAACATCGAAATTGGCGTGCCTGCTCCGGGTCTGGTCGAGGCGGTCAAGGTGGCTGTCAATCAGGTCGTCAAGGAGGGGGAGCCGCTGCTCATCCTCGATGATCGCGAGCTGCGCGCGGCATTGTTGAAGCTGAACGCCGCTGTTGCCGTGGCGGAGGCCAACAAAGCCGTCGCCCAAGCCGAACAGGTCAAAATGCAGGACATGCTCGACCGCCTGAAGTCCATTCCCGACCAGCGGGCGATCAGCCAGGACGACCTGCGCAACCGCACCAATGACGAGCGGGTGGCAAAGGCCCAGTTGCAAGCTGCCGAGGCTCAGCTTGCCGCCGCCAGGGCCGATGTACAGCACACGCAGCTCCTCATCGACCGCCTCACGGTCAAAGCCCCCAAATCCGGCACCATCCTGCAGGTGAACATCCGCGCCGGCGAATACGCCTCCCCACAGAACAAGCAGCCCGCCCTCGTGCTCGGAGACATCTCCACGCTGCACGTGCGTGCCGACGTCGATGAACAAAACGCCATGGGCGTTGCCCCCGGTTTCGACGCCACCTTCTCCCTCAAGAGCGACTCCTCGAAGAAGTTCAAAGTGCAGTTCGTCCGAATCGAGCCCTACGTCATCCCCAAGGTCTCCCTCACCGGCGCCAGCACCGAACGCGTGGACACCCGCGTGCTCCAGGTCATCTACAAGCTCGACAAGCCCGAGGATCAAAACCTCTACGTCGGGCAGCAGGTGGATGTGTTTATTCCACGGGGCAAATGATGCTGGGTTATCCCGTGGCGCTCGTCCTGCGGGCCAAGCCGCCAAGAAAGGATCAGGTTTCGCCAGATCGGTGTTGGAAATCCGATGGTGTTTGCCGGCTTCAGCCGAAGCTTGATCACAGGAAGGATGTACGATGATGAAAAACAAACCTGGCATTCTGATTGTGATGATCGCGCTGGCTGGCTTGACCGGCTGCAACAAAGAGTCCGGCGGACCGGTGGTCAGCACGACACCCATTGACCAGCTTATTCAGGCTGGGAAACCGCCCGTTGAAACGGGGCCGATGTCCCGTGGCATCAGTCCAATCGCACCCACATTCACCATGTCGGTGACCAACGTGTCCGACATGCCGGTCTCACTCATCAACGGCACGGTCATTTTCTTCGATGAAAATGGCAAGGCGCTGGCCGACACGATCCAAGATGCCGGTTACACCGACATCTCCCCGATCGCCCCTGGCGCCAAAATCGAACTCCAGATCATGAGTTCCAACGACAAAGCTGTCACGGGCAGGTACCTGCTCAAGGATGCCATCTACGAGAAGACCAATCCCAAGTTCAAAGAATACGGTGCTCTGTCGATGAAGTGGAAAAATCCAGGCTACGAAGCGGCCCTCAAGGCTGAAAAAGCCAGGTGAGGCTTCGTCCAGAAGATTCGTCGTTCAGACGGAAAGAGAACCATTGAGTCGGCCCAAATCCCACGCATGAATGCGCGTCCTGACTGACTCGCCCATGCAATACATCTCCACCCGCGGACAAACGAAGCCGCACACGTTTTCTGAAGCCGTTGAGGCCGGACTGGCGCCGGATGGCGGCCTGTTTCTGCCGGACAAGCTGCCGTCCATTGCGGACAAGCTGACCGCGTGGTCGAAGCTGACGTATCCGCAGCTCGCGGCGGAGTTTTTCACGCTGTTCGCGCCGGAGATCAGCAACGCGGAGTGGCATCAGCTCTCGGCGGAGGCCTATCGGCGCTTTGATTCGCCGGATGTCGCACCACTGCGCAAGATCACGGACAAGACCTATGTGCTGGAGCTGTTTCATGGTCCGACGCTGGCCTTCAAGGACTTCGCGCTGCAACTGCTGGGCCTGCTTTACAAGCGCCAGGTCGAGCACAGCGGCAAGCACCTCGCCGTGCTCGGCGCGACCTCGGGCGACACGGGGTCGGCGGCGATCCACGGCTGCCTGGGACGCGAAGGGATCTCCATCTTCATTTTGTATCCCAACGGACGCGTGGCTCCGCTGCAGGAGCGCCAGATGGCCTGCACGGGCGCGGACAACGTCTTCGCCATCCCGGTTCCCGGCACCTTCGATGACGCGCAGCGCGTGGTGAAGGACAGCTTTGGCGACACGGCTTTCGCCAACTCGGTGAATCTCTCCGCCGTGAACTCGATCAACATCGCCCGCGTGCTGGCGCAGTGCGTCTATTACATCTGGGCGTCCCTGAAACTGCCTGAAGAAGTCCGCGCCACGGCGGAATACGTCGTACCCACCGGGAATTTTGGCAACGTGCTGGCCGGCTGGCTGGCGCAGCA
>DAORHS010000653.1:0-3334 GCA_035438165.1 Prosthecobacter sp. | reverse complement strand
TCTGGGTGTTCGACCCGGTCGCCGGGAACACCGGCACCGGCTGCTCCTCGACCTCCGGCGCTTCCTCATGAACGTGGGCGTTGCTCAAGGATGGCGCCTCTTCGGCGGACATGGAGGCGATTTCTTCGGACTTGAAGAGCAGGTCTGCGGAAGCCTCAACCGGAGGAGCATAGGGCGACGGCGCTTTCTTGACGGGAGGCGCCTCGCGTTTCGGCGCAGGAGCGGGGGCTTCAGCACGCGGCTGGAGCATTTCGGAAGGCGGAGCGGCGGTGGCGTGGGCGTTGAGCTGGTTGAGGCCCAGCGAACTGATGAGCGTGACGGCAATCGAGTCGCCGAGCTTCGCATCGACACCGAGACCAAAGAGAATGTGGGTTTGATCCGGAACGTGACGGCCGAGCTGCTTCATGACGCCTTCGACTTCGACAAGCGTGAGCGATTCGCCACCGGCGACATGGACCAGAAGGTTCTTCGTCTGATGCAGCAGACGACCGGAGTCGATGAGCGGACTCTTGAGCGCCTTCTTGAGCGCTTCGGTGCCACGGTTCTGACCGCGAGCCTCGCCGAAACCGAAGAGACAGCGACCGTTGGCGTTGGCGAGTGCGGAGGTGAGGTCGTCGAGACCGAGCTTCACCAGACCGGGAGTGGTGGTGATGGTGGAAACGGCACGCAGGCTCTGTGCGATGAGCTGATCGGCCTGGTTGAAGGCCTTCTGAATGCCGTCCTTCGGCAGAATGAGCTCGCCCATGCGGTTGTTTTCAAACAGCACGAGCGCATCCGCACGTTTCTGGAGCAGTTCGAGCGCCTCCTCGGCCTGCGCGAGACGGCGGCGGCCCTCGAAACTGAAGGGCATGGTGGCGACGACGAGCACCAGCGCGCCGGTGTTCTTCGCGATCTCGGCGATGACGGGAGCCGCACCGCTGCCGGTGCCGCCCCCGAGGCCGGCGCTGATGAAGATGATGTCATGCCCCTCGATCGCCTGGCGCACCTGCTCACGGGAAAAGAGGGCGGCCTCGCGTCCGAGATCCGGATCGCCACCGGCGCCGATGCCTTTCATGAGCTCGGCACCCAGCTGGATTTTCAGCGGTGCCATTGAATGGCCGAGCACGCGCACGTCGGTGTGCGCACAGACCAGGGTGGCATCCACAATGCGATCCAGGGTGATGCGATCGACAACATTGGAACCCGCACCGCCGACGCCGACGATGCAGATGCGTGGCGCGCTGTTCTCGGCGCCTTCGGGTGACTGGGTGCGGTCGTATTCTACCATAATCGTGGGTGGTTGAGGATGGAGTGCTGCGGTTAAAGAGTGACGGAAGAAAGAAGCTCCTGCATGCGGCGGCCGAGGCGTTTCAATGGGGAGAGAAAGGGTTTCTCGCTGTCCAGAATCTGCGCATAACGAATGAGGCCGATTGGAGCAGAGTATTGCGGATTCTCGAAAGTGGCGGTGATGCCGCTGACGGGGGCCGAACCTGCGCGGGTGACTTTGATCCCAAACACTTCCCGGGCCACGACGTCAACGCCTTTCATCATGCTGACGCCACCCGTGAGATACACACCGGCGCCGAGACGGCCGAGGTGGTCCTCGACCCGCACGCGCACCTGGGTGAGAATCTCCTTGGTGCGGAGGTTCATGACCTCGTTCAAAAACGCACGTTCGACCTCGCCGAGGATCAGGCCGGTGTCGTCCTCGATGCTGAGCATCTCGCCGTCAGGCACTTCGTCATACAGGACGCTGCCTTCCTCGACCTTGAGACGCTCGGCACGGCCGTTCGGAATCTGAAGCGCCATCGAGACGTCGTTGGTGATGTGATCACCCCCGAGCGGCACGCAGCCGGAGGCGGTGATCATGCCGTCTTCATACAGCACGTAATCACAGGTGCCTGCGCCGAAGTCGATCATGAGCGCGCCCTGCATTTTTGCCTCACGGGTCAGCACGACCTGGGCGGCGGCCACGGGATTGAAGACCACATCTTCGACTTCGAGCGGAATCTCGCGCACGCAGCGGATCGCATTCTGCACACGACCGCGGACACCGTGGATGATGTGATAATCCGCCTCCAGCACCCGCCCTTCACGCCCAATCGGCTGACGCACGGCCTCCTGGCCATCGACGATGTACTGCCGGGTGACGCTGTGCAGGAACACGTTCGACTGTGGGATGGAGACGCTGCGTGCGATCTCCTTCGCCTCCTCGACATCGTCCTCGGTGATCTCGGTCTGCTCGTCCGGCAGACGATGACGGCCGCGGTTGTTCAGGCTCTCGATGTGCGCGCCGGTAACGCCGAGGAAGACATTGCGGATCATCACGTCGCTGCGGTCCTCCGCGCGCACGAGCGCGTCGTTCACGCAGGTCTGCACCTTTTCAAAATCGACGATTTCCCCTTTGCGCACGCCACGCGACGGAGCCTGGCCCACGCCGAGGATCTTGATGGCGCCATCGCGCTTCGCCTCGCCGACGACGACGCAGATCTTGTGTGTTCCGATTTCGAGTCCTGCGTAGATCGTGCTCTTGGCCATGGGATTCAGCGTGCGGGTGGGGAGGAGGCGACGTCCGCCAGGGTCAGCCCGGTGACATCCGGTGTTTCGTGGAAAGTGGCGGGGGTGTTGTTGCGGGAAATCAGATTGAGCGTGGCCACGCGCCACTTGCGCTCACGTGCCTCATGCATGAAGCGGTCAAAGCGGGCGAGCTGCGGGTCGAGGTCATCGACACCGAAGGTGATCTTCGTATCGCCGTTGAAGTGCGCGACGAGCGACCACGGATTCGGAATTTCGATCACCTCGAGCGCTGCAGCGCGGCCTTGCAGTTTCTCCATCAGGCGCAGTGCAGCGTGAATCTGCAGATCCTTCGACGGCCTGCCAGGAACCGCCTCGCCGAGTTCCGGAAACTGAATCCTCGGCATCGCGAGGTATTCCTTCGTGATCACATCGCAGGGCACCAGCGCGCCTTCGGCATCGATCAGGCAGCCCTTCCCGCTGAGCGGCCCGAGAAGCTTGTGCTTGGCGCACTCGATCCACGCCACCGGCAGGCGCTGCACGACATCGAGCGTGAGCTTGCCATGGTAGTCGCGATGAATGACCGCCGACTTCACCTGCGGCAGCCGCTCGATCTTCGCGCGCACCTCGCGCAGATTCATCGTGAGCAGATTGGTGTCCTCGGTGAGGCCGGTGGCGGAGACGATCTGCTGGCGGGTCAGCGTGCCTTCGGTGTTCACGACGACGGTCTTCAGCAGGAACTGCGAGTTCTTTTCCAGCGCCTCATGCCACGTCACCCAGCCGACTCCGATCACAATCATCGCCGCGATCAGCCACATCGCGGTGCGGAAGCCACGACGTC
>DAORHS010000652.1:0-3337 GCA_035438165.1 Prosthecobacter sp. | reverse complement strand
GTCTCCATCTCGCCGACAACACCATCGTCGTGCTGTGGAGCGATCACGGTTACCACCTTGGCGAGCACAACGGCGTCTGGCAGAAGCGCACGCTCTTCGAGCAGGGCGCCCGCGCACCGCTGATCATCCGGGCGCCGATGGCGAAGGGCAACGGCCAGGAATGCCGCCGCGTCGTCGAGTTTGTGGACATTTTTCCCACCGTCGCCGACATCGCCGCACTGCCGCCGCCGCCTCACCTCGACGGCCGCAGCCTGCGCCCGCTGCTCGATGATCCGCTGTCCGCCTGGGACGGCGCCGCCATCACCCAGATCCTGCGTCCCGCCGACGACCGCCTGCCCCGGCAGGTCATGGGCCGCAGCATCCGCACCGAACGCTGGCGTTACACCGAATGGAACGGCGGCGCAGCCGGCGCGGAACTTTACGATCACGCCAGCGACCCGCTCGAGTTCCGCAATCTCGCCCGTGACCCCGACGCCTTCGCCAAAGCCGTCATGCAACAGCTTCACACCCGCCTGGAAGATCGCGCCGCCGCGACTCCGCCCACGTCACCGGTGAATCCGAAGCGGCTGTGATCTGCGATTCTAACATCAGTCCATTTCCGTCATGATTTCTCGAGTGATGCTCATCCTTCTCATCCTGGCCTCAGTTTCCTTGGCCGCACAGCCACCCCGTCTCGCCGTCCTCACGGACATCGGGGGCGATCCGGATGATCAGCAGTCGATGATCCGGCTGATGGTGTATGCGAACGAGTTCGACATCGAACTGCTGCTCGCGAGCGCGTCCGGTACGCGGGGGGAATTGAAGAAGTCGGTGACGCGGCCGGATCTGATTCTTCAGATCATCGACGCCTACGCAGCGGTGCTGTCGAATCTCCAGAAGCATGCCACGGGCTGGCCGGACGCGGCGAAGCTCCGGCAGTGCGTGAAGTCCGGCAATCCGCATCGCGAACGTGCGCACATCGGCGCGGGGCACGACACGGAAGGTTCGCGGGCTTTGATTGAGCGTGTGGATGTGGGAACGGCGGAGCGGCCGCTGAACATCGCGATCTGGGGCGGGCAGACGGATTTCGCGCAGGCGATGTGGCGCGTGAAGCAGGATCGCGGCGCGGAGGGTTTCGCGGCGTTCGCGAAGAAGCTGCGCGGCTATGACATCAATGATCAGGACGGCATCGCCAACTGGATGCGCGGCGAGTTTCCTGGGCTGAACTACATCCTCGCCAAAGCGCCGCCGGGCCGCGACAAACGCGAGGGCACCTACCGTGGCGTGTATCTCACCGGCGACGAATCGCTCACCAGCAAGGCATGGATCGAGGCCAATGTGAAGTCACGTGGACCGCTCGGTGTGCTTTATCCGATGAAGACCTCCACCGCGCCAAACAAGAACGCCTGCATGAAGGAAGGCGACACGCCCTCATGGTTCTTCTTCCTCCCGCTCGGCGGCAACGACCCGAATGATCCCACGAAGCCCGGCTGGGGCGGCCAGTTTCAGCGCGAGCCCGACGGCTGGTGGCGTGATCTCCCCGCGAAGAATGGCTTTGACCCGCGCAGCACGGTAAGCCGCTGGCGCGCCGTTTTTCAGGCCGACTTCGCGAAGCGCATGACCTGGTGCGTGGAATGACAAAGTCAGAAAGCGCCTGGGTGAATCGTTAAGCCGCTTCCATGAAATTCCTTCTCTGCATTCTCCTCCTCTCCGTGGTGCAAACCTTTGCCACCGATGTCGAATCGCTCCAAAAACTCGGTGCCAAAGTCACCCAGACCGGCGGAGTGGTCACGCAGGTGCAGGTGAAGTGTGATGCATTCACCGAGGCCGACTTCACAGAACTCGGCAGCTTCGCCACGATCAAAGACCTCACCATCAGCGGCAAAACGATCACGGATGACACGCTCGCGCTGCTCACCGGGCTCACGGAACTCGAACGGCTCAGCACGGACGGCATCCAGCTTACCGATGACGGCTGGAGGCACTTCGCAAAGTTTCAGAAGCTCAAATCGCTCGCGTTTTTCCATCCGGCCTTTCGCTCGGAGAAATTCACCGGCAGCGGACTCGCTCATCTGAAGTCGCTGCCCAATCTGGAGCGCCTCACCTTCGCCGGATCGACGGCGGGCGATGTCGCGCTCGAAGCCATCGGCCTGCTCACGCAGTTGAAGGAGTTCCGCACCTGGCACACCGCGCAGACGCAGGCGGGCAACGCGCACCTCGCCAGGCTGCCGCTCACGTCGCTCCGCATCGGCCAGCGTCTGCCGAGCTGGGGCAAAGATTCGCCCATCAGCTTCGACGAATCGACGATGACGGTGATCGCGCAGATCAAGACCCTCGAATCCCTCGAACTCACCGAGGCGCGTCTGAGTGCGAAGATCATCCCGCAGCTCAAGGCACTGCCGAAGCTTACCAAGCTCAAGATTCAAACCGTGGACATCCCCGCCGCCGATGTGGAAGCGATCAAGGCCGCATTGCCGAATTGCAAAGTGGACTTTGAACCGATGAGCGATGCCGACAAGGAAGCGACCCTGGTCAAAAAGCTGCGGCTTTGAGTGTCAGACTTCGCTGCCGGCCCTCGTTTCCACCTGCAACTCGCCATGTACACCGCCACCAAACGCCATCTCGACCGCCGCGCCTTCCTGCGCGGCACTGGCACTCTGCTCTCGCTGCCGTTTCTCGAAGCGATGGTGCCCGCCTTCGCGACACGGGCGCAGGCTGCCGTTGGGAATCCGCCGCCGCGTTTCCTGGCGATGTGCGCGACGCTCGGTTTTCACACGCCGTTTCTGTTTCCTCAGGAGGCTGGCGGGGACTACACGCTCACGCCCTACCTGGAGCCGTTGAAGGATCTGAAGGGCGATTTCTCGGTCATCTCCGGCCTGCAGCACCTGGAGCAGAACGGCGCGAACGGTCACACGTCCGAAATGACCTGGCTCACCTCCGCAAAGCATCCCGGCCTCGCCGGTTTCAAAAACACGATCAGCGTTGATCAGCTCATCGCGGAGCAGATCGGCTCGCAGACCCGTTTCCCGAGCCTCATCCTCGGCACCGGCAGTGAATCGCTCTCCTGGTCGGCCAGTGGCGTGCCGCTGCCGGCGGAAAGCTCGCCTTCAAAGGCCTTCCAGCAGCTCTTCGTCGATGGCACGCCCGCCGAAGTGGCCGCGCAGGTGCGCAGTTTGAAGCGCGGCCGCAGCGTGCTCGACACCGTCATGGGCCAGGCGAAGAAGCTCCACGGGGAACTCGGCAAACGTGACCAGGAAAAGCTCGACGAGTACTTTTCCGCCGTGCGCGATCTCGAAGGCCGTCTCGTGCAGAACGAGGAGTGGGTGCAGAAGCCCAAACCGAAGGTGGATGCGAAACC
>DAORHS010000651.1:0-3339 GCA_035438165.1 Prosthecobacter sp. | reverse complement strand
GAACGACCAGTTCTTCCACCAGCAAAAGCTCCAGGTGGGCGACCGGTTGCGCGTGGGCAGCTACACCCTGGAGTTCACCGGCCACTCCTTGCGGCGCGTGCCGCGCCAGACTGGCGGGCAGGTCAAAGCGCGCGACATTACCGTCACGCTGAGGTCCGGCCGGTCCATCCTGCGGGATGTGACGCTGGACATCGCGCGCTGCACCTTCGTCGGCATCGTCGGCGGCAGCGGCCAGGGCAAGTCCACGCTGCTCAACGCCCTGTGCGGCATCAGCCCTGCCACCGCCGGCTCGGTGTTCATCAACGACGTGCCGCTCAACGATACGCGGCAGATGGCGGCGGCCGGCATCGGTTTTGTGCCACAGGACGACATCGTTCACATGGAGATCACCGTGGAGCAGGCGCTGCACTTTAGCGCTCGCCTGCGCCTGCCGCCGGAGACCCCCGCACGCGCCATCAGCAGCCTCGTGGACGAGACCATCGGACGCCTAGGTCTCACGGAGCACCGCACCAAGCGCATCTCCCAGCTTTCCGGCGGCCAGCGCAAGCGCGTCAGCATCGCCACTGAGCTGCTCTCCCGGCCCTCGGTGCTTTTTCTCGACGAGCCGTCGTCTGGTCTCGACCCCGCCACGGAGTTCTCGCTCATGAGCCTGCTCAACAGCCTGGCAAAGACCTGCACCGTGGTCTGTACAACGCATGTGCTCGAAAACGCGCAGTTGTTTGACAAGCTCATCTTTGTCCAGGACGGCCACGTCGTCTGCGACGTGGACACCGAGCGCGCCGACACCAAGAAAACCGACACTTCGGTCGATCTCGACGACACCCGCTCCCGCTCCGTCACCAGCAGCGCCGAGTTCCGCCTGCGTTCCGCCGCCGAGATGGCCCTCGAATACTTCGGCGTCTCCAGCCTGCTCAAAGTTTATCAGTTGTTCGCAAAAAGCCGCGAGGAGGGCGGCAAAACGGGCGCGGAGTGGCGTCAGGAATTTGTGGACCGCCACGGTGGCGACGGTGGCCCGGACTTCGGCAGTCCGAACACCGAGGTCTCCGGTGGAGGGGCCGCGCGGCGGGGTGGCGGTTATCTGCGCAGCCTCATGGTGCTGCTGGCGCGGCAGTGGGCCGTGTTGCGCGCCGATCCGCTGAATCTCGTGTTTCTCGCCGCGCAGCCGCTGCTCATCGCCCTCTTGGTCGGCTGGGTGGCGGACGAGGCGGTGTTGCGCTCCTTCCTCTGCATCGTCGCCACGCTGTGGTTTGGATGTAGCAACGGCGCCCAGCAGATTGTGCGCGAGATTCCCATCTACCGCCGCGAGCGGGTGTGCGGCCTCGGCTCGAACTGCTACCTGCAGAGCAAGTATCTCTTCCTCGGCGCCATGACCACGCTGCAGGCGATGCTGCTGTTTGCGGTCACACTGATGGCGGCGCATGTGTTTCACCCGCCGGACCTCGACATGGAGGTGTTCCGTGAAAAAATCACCGCGCGCCTGCACCCTCCTCCGCCCGCGTCTGCTGCCGCGGCCGACACCGGCTTTGCTGTCGTAGAGGAAGGGGCCGCCACGTCTCAAAACGCCTCCGCCGACGCCTCCGCTCTGGAGGCCGCCCTTGCCCTTGAAAACCAGCGCAAGAACTCCTTCGCCGTCGGGCTCGTCGTCAGGCTGGGTGACTTCTTTGAAATTGCAGACAACCTCATGGAGGCCACCGAGCCGACGGGTGATCAGTCGCGTGACACCGGCCTGGCCGCGCCGATGACCCTGGCGCGGGTGTTCGTGTATACCATCGGGCTGCGCTGCCTTGCGCTGCTGGCCACGGCCATGGTCGGCGTCGTCATTGGTCTGGCCATCTCCGCCCTGGTGCAGAACAGCACCCAGGCCGTGCTGTGGGTGCCGCTGGTGCTCATTCCGCAGATTCTCTTCGGCGGCTTTGTCGTCACGCGGCCGGAGATGACCGCCTCAGTGCGCGCCGCCAGCATGTTTGTGCCCAGCTACTGCGCGCAGCGGGTCATGGACGTGGCGCACCTCTATGGCCAGTCCACCCCGCGCATGTCGAACCGCACCCGCTACCCTGTCTTCCTCACTCCTGGAGGCGAGCGTGAAACCGTGGAGTGGGAGACGCTTGACGGTTTGAAGCGCGAGGACTACGACAAGGTTTCCCCGCATAACAAGTCCTGGCAGAACCTCGTCGTCTTCGCCGGGCATGCCGGGGAGCACGTCAATCTCTTCGACATGACGCGTGGGGTGAAAAAATACCACGAGAGCGTCGAGCAGCGCGATGACGTCCGCTATCAGATGGGCGTCATCTTCCATAATCCGCAGCCTGCCACCGCCTCCCTCGGCGTGCTTGCGCTGTGGATGGTGGTCTGCTACGCGGTCACCCTGATCGCCCTTCTGCGCCAGCAGCGCCGCCGGTGAGGACATCTGCGCTCTTTTTCACAACGAGATCACGCATGCATAGGCGGCGGTGTTGGTGCCGGGCATGGAAATGACGACGGGTTGTTGTGTTTCGCGGGCTGTGAACGTTCCGAGCACGAGCTGCAGGGCGGCGCTGGCGCCCATGCTCTCGCCCAGCACCAATTTCGGACTGAGCACGGCATTCCAAGGGCTTCCGGACCACGCCGCAGCTTCCGCACGATCGAGTTTGGTGATCCCGGTGCGGTCGTCGATGAGGACGGCCTCCCCGCTGAGTTTCGCCCGGGTTTGCGCCGCGAGTTCGGGGAGCAGTGCGCCACGTTCGCGCCACGAGAGGTAGGCCATCGGGCCGATGATCTCGCGCACCCGTGGTCCGTCACCTTGGGCGGAGAGCAGCAGCGCTCCGGCGCCTTCGGAGGCGATGAGTTTCGGGTGGTAGTACGTGAGCGCCTCGGCGCTGAGCCAGTCGCACTCCTCGGCGGCGATGAGCAGGCATTCCTCGACGATGCCGCTGCTGATCCAGAACGCGGCTGTGTCGAGCGCCTCCATGATCGAGTTCGGGCTGCCCACCAGCGTGCTGACGGCGCCGTCGATGCCGAGAAACGAGGCGATGTGCGAGGCAGGCGCATTGAACACGGTCTCCGGGAAGATCAGCGGGCTGGCCTGGGCGGGGTTTTGCAGCACCTCGTGATAAAAGCGGCCTGTGTAGTTCACGCAGCCGTTCATCATGACAAAGAGAATGCCGATGCCACCCGGTGGCGCCGCAGGGTTGTGCCCGGCATCGGCCAGCGCCTCCAGCGCGGCGGTCACCGAGTAGCGCGTGATGGCACTTGAGCGGCGGAGGCGTGGATGGCGCGTGATTTTTTCCGGCGGCGCGGCAGGTGCGCGGCGTGTTTCACAGGGCCAGGTGCGTTCGTCGCCCGGACGCTTGCAGTCAGTCG
>DAORHS010000650.1:0-3340 GCA_035438165.1 Prosthecobacter sp. | reverse complement strand
GCGCTCGACGCCACCACCGCCAACAGCCTGTGGCAACCTTTGAAACCGCTCACCGCCGCCTCCGTGAAGAAGAATGTGACACTGAAGGCTGACAAAGACGGCATCGTGCGCGGCAGCATCGACAAAAAGCGCGAGGAACGAAAGCAGAACGACGGAACAGACACCTACACCATCACCGCCAAGCTGCCGAAAGGCACCACCGGCGTCCGCCTGGATGCCTTGAAGGAAAAATCGCCCGGCATCGGACTCGCCTCGAACGGCAACTTCGCTCTCAGCGAGGTCACTTTGACCATCGGACGCAAAAACAAGCAGGAGAAGCTCTCCATCGCCCACGCCAGCGCCACCTTTGAGCAGCCAAACTTCCCCGCAAAGAACACCATCGACGGCATCGCCGACCAAAAGCTCAATGGTTGGGCAGTGCTCGGTGCCACCGGCGCGGATCAGTCGCTCTACCTCGAACTCGCCCAGCCACATAACGATGCGGAAGCTCTCGTCACACTCACGCTGAGCTTTGCGCATGATGGCAACCACGAGATCGCCAACCTGCGGCTCAACTCCACCACCGCAGCAGCGCCCATCCGCGCACCGGCCATCGCGCTGCCCGCCAAGGAGATCGCCGACATCCTCAAAGCGCCCGCCGACAAGCGCACCGCACCACAAAAGCAAAAACTCGCCGAAGCCTACAAGCAGATCGCGCCCGAGCTCGCCGCTCTCCGCACCCAGCTTTCCACCGCCGAGAAGGAAAAAGCCGACTTCGAGGCCGCCGCGCCGAAGTGCATCGTCTCCATCAGCGACCCAGCAAAACGCACCGTGCGCATCCTCCCGCGTGGTGATTGGATGAACGAAAGCGGCGAAGTCGTGAAAGCCGCGCTGCCCGGTTATCTGCCCAAACCAAAGATCGAAGGTCGCGATCTCACGCGCCTTGATCTCGCGCAATGGCTCGTCTCCAAAGAAAACCCGCTCACCGCCCGCACCGTGATGAATCGCCTATGGAAGCAGTTCTTCGGCACCGGTTTGAGCAAGGTGCTCGACGATCTCGGCGCTCAAGGCGAGCCACCCGTGAATCCCGCGCTGCTCGACTGGCTCGCGTGCGAGTTCATGGACAGCGGCTGGGACTTCCAGCACATGGTGCGCATCATCGTGAGCAGCGACACTTATAAACAAGTCAGCACCTCCACAAAGGAACTCACCGCCGCCGATCCCTACAATCGCGAATGCGCCCGCCAGAGCGCCTTCCGCCTCGATGCCGAAATCGTGCGCGACAACGCGCTCGCCATCTCCGGCCTGCTTGTTCCCAAAATCGGCGGCCCCAGTGTGAAGCCCTACCAGCCCGCCAAATACTGGGAAAATCTGAACTTCCCCGTGCGCGAGTGGCAGAACGACAGCGGCGAAAGCCTCTACCGCCGCGGCATGTACACCTGGTGGCAGCGCAGCTTCCTGCATCCATCCCTTGTCGCCTTCGACGCCCCCAGCCGCGAGGAATGCACCGCCGAGCGCAACCGCTCCAACATCCCGCAGCAGGCGCTCGTATTGCTCAACGACCCGACCTACGTCGAAGCCGCGCGTGCATTTGCCGCACGCATCGTCAGCAAATGCAACGGCGATGCCGCGAAACGCATTACCTGGGCAATGCAGCAAGCCCTTCAACGTTCGCCGAGCGTTGACGAGATGAAAACGATCTCCGCGCTCTTCACCAAGCATCTCGCCGACTACACGAAAGACACCGCAGCCGCCGAAGCACTGCTGAAAACCGGCGCAGCACCGACGCCCGCGAATTTGAACAAGCCCGAACTCGCCGCCTGGACGCACGTCGCTCGTGTGCTGATCAACCTGCACGAAACGATCACGCGGTCGTAGCCGGAATGACGAAACCAGAATGGCGAATGATGAATGAAGTCCCAATATCCAATGACGACGGGTTCTGGTGTCCCGAGCCACCGGGGGCCTCGAATGTCGTTCGTGAGGATGCTCCAGGGCATCATGAAACGAAGCCTGTGTTTGATTTGGAGGAACGCACGGCGCGGTTCGGTGAAGCGGTGATCCGTTTCCTCAAAAGTATTCCACGGGATTCTCTCACCAACCGTTTGATCGACCAGATGGTTGGCGCAGCCACCAGCGTCGGCGCAAATTACTGCGAAGCAGATGACTCGGTTTCCAAGAAGGACTTCAAGCATCGCATCGGCACCTGCCGCAAGGAATCACGCGAATCGAAACACTTCCTCCGCATGATCGCCGCCGCCGTCCCCGAAAAGCGCCTCCAAGCTCGCGAGCTCTGGCGCGAGGCTCACGAACTCAACCTGATCTTTTCCACCATCTTCAAGAACACTCGAATCGACAGAAAATGACGAAACCAGAATGGCGAATGAGGGATGAAGCTCCAATGACGCAACGGATAGCTGATGAAAGATCTGCGGCTGCTCTCTGGCATTGGTGCTTCGGCACCTCGTCATTGATTCGTCATTCCTCATTCTGGTTTCGTCATTTTCATCTCCGCCAACACCATGACTCCGCTTCTGCTTCATAATCGCCGCGCCTTCCTCGGCCGTGCCTCACAAGGCCTCGGCAGCGTGGCGCTGGCATCGTTGATGAGTCCAGGACTGCTTCGCGCAGCCTCACACGGCGTTCTCGGCACGCTGCCGCTTCCGCAGAAGGCCAAGCGCGTCATCTGGCTGACGATGGCGGGCGGACCGTCGCAGTTGGAGTTGTTCGACTACAAACCGAAGCTCGCGGAGATGGACGGCAAGCCGATGCCGGAGTCGTTCACGAAAGGACAGCAGCTTGCGCAGCTTCAGGGACAGAAACTCGTGTGCAAAGGACCGATGTTTCGTTTCCAAAAATATGGAAAGTGCCAGATGGAGCTTTCCGAGTTGCTGCCGCACATCGGCTCCGTCGCGGATGACATCTGCCTCGTGCGCTCGATGACCACGGACGCGATCAATCACGATCCGGCGCACATGTTCATGAACACCGGCGCACAAATCGCCGGACGGCCCAGTATGGGCTCGTGGATCACCTACGGTCTCGGCAGCGAGGCGGACGATCTGCCAGGCTTCGTCGTGATGATGTCCACCGGCAAAGGCCGCAATCCGCAGCCCATCGCCGCGCGGCAGTGGAGCAGCGGCTTTCTGCCTTCACGATTCCAAGGCGTACAGCTTCGCTCGCAGGGCGATCCCGTTTTGTATCTTACCAGTCCCAACGGTGTCACGCGTGATCGTCAGGGAATGGATGTGGCCACAATCAATGCGCTCAACAAGCAGCACGCCGCGCTTTGCGACGATCCGGAGATCGCCACGCGCATCGCGCAGTATGAGATGGCCTTCCAGATGCAGGCCAGCGTGCC
>DAORHS010000649.1:0-3342 GCA_035438165.1 Prosthecobacter sp. | reverse complement strand
AATAGAGCCAGTAGGGCCAGACCTCCCAAAGCTGCTTGTAGAACGCTCTGACTTCTGGGATGGCGTAGATCTCTCGGGGATCGTCATCATAGCCTTCGATCATGAGGGCCAGGCTGTTCATCATTCCCTGGAGCTGCTTGCCCACGGGAACACGAAACTTTCCAAACCGGGACATAAAATCCTTGGCATCTCCGGCCTCCACACGATCCCGGCTGAACTGATAGAGGATGAGGTCGGACATGATCGAAGATGTGAGTGCTTCGGTTTGTCCTCAACTCAAACTCGCTTTGACCAAGCGACTGCTGCACGAACATGAGGTGCCTCGGCATTCACGTCGGTGCTGATGCGGGCGTGGAGTTTGAGGTAGTCGTTGAGAACGCGCAGGACGTCTTCACCCATCTCCTGTCCGCCAAAGAGTTCCGGGGCGGTGTCGGCGAAGTTCAGGCCCAACTGCACGCCTTTGCTCTGCACTTCGACCCCGAGTTCGTAGTTGCTCAGCAGGAGGCGTCGCTTGGGACTGGTGGTGGCACCGCAGGAATCGAGAAACCAGGTGGGTGAACCCGAGGAGTCGGCATGGAGCAACACCAAGAGCTTCTTCTCGATGTGCCAGAGATCCCGCAGCATTTCTTCGGTGATCGAGAGGGTGCGCAGATGCACCACTGTCTGGAGAAAGGCGAGATAGGCCTCCGAGTAGCCCGCTCCGTCAAAGGTCGGCAACTCAAAGCGCGATTGCAGGCCGGAGAGATACACCGTGGACCGGTTCAGGGCTTTGGCGAGATCGGCAAGGGTGTGCATGAAGTTGATTAGAACCCCCACTGCTGACGATGTCGCCGCAAATACTCCGCCCGTGGCCGCAAGGTGGCCTGTGGGGCAAACTGAAGCATCCGCCCGCGATAGGTGGCCAGTCCCAAGTCATCAGGCCCCCACTCTTGAAACCGCTCCTGTTGGATCAGGATGCGGAACTGATCGTCCACGGACCATAACCCGCGATCAAAGGCCCAATGGACATTGCGTGAGAGCGCGAGACCATTGTGGATGTCATCGTTCCGCGTCTTGGCCCAGGGCTCGATGTGCGCTGCCTCCACCACGGATTCACCGGTCTGCGTGATGATTCGATAGCCCGTCAGTGCGCAGGTGTGCTGATAGCCACAGACTACCTGCACGCCAAAGCGAGCTGAGCGTCCCTGCTCCACCGCTTGTGCGGCCGTATCGGTGTTGAGCAGGTGGAGTTCCTTTTGAAACTCCAGCGTCTGCGCCCGCACCCCCAGCAGTGCATAGAGCGCAATGCGCTCCGTCGGCGGGAAATAAGTTTCCACGAGGATAATGCGCGCACTGCGACGAAAGTCCGCGTCCTGCATCAGCTCCAGGAACTCAGGATCGAGCTGAATGGACTGCGTGAAATCGACGCTTATGGATAAGCGCTTCGCGGCGTCCATCGCCTGCCAGAAACCTTGTGATTTCAGATAAAAGAACGGGTAGCTCAGATCCACCTTCCCTTCCCAACGTGGCAACGCGATAGAGGAGAAGGCGTTGAACCGCACATGCAGCCCCGGCGTTCGTTTCAGCTCGATACCTTGCAACTCTCCATCCTGGGCCATGTCCAACAGCGACAGGAGCAGGCAGGGTTTGTGCGGTGCTGCACCCTTAGCCCGTGAACGGTTGGGGTTCAGTTTGCCCAGCTTGTGTAACCATCTGATACGGGATTCATTCATTTGCGGTCCGCCAGCCTGACTTGGACTGGCTTCTTCAGCGACTCTGTAAAGAACATTGCTTCGTATTTGGGCATAGTTTTCAGCTTGTCGGCGAGAGCTTTCTCTTGATCTGAACCGGCGGAGTTGCGGGCCATGACGCGGGCGTCTTGATCGGTCACACGCAACACAAGATTGCTTCCAATTGCTGCGAACAGACCTGGATCAAAGTCACGCGCCTCCTGTGATGCGACGATCAGGGCAATGCCATACTTGCGGCACTCCTTCGCCATTGTTGGCAGGAGCTTGAGCTTGCCTGCGCGGTGGGCCTCATCAAAGACGATGGCATGGGTGAGTCGATCTTGTCGCCCACGCCGGAACATGTCCTGGTAGATCCGATAAAGCACAAAACCGGCGCATGCGCGCTGCATGGCTTCATTCGATACCGAGTGAATGCGGATGATCTGGGGTTCCCCAGATTCGAGCAGGCCGCCGGACGACTCTGTCACGTCAAAGAAGCGAAAGTCATCCAATTCATTGAGGCGGGCCAGCAGGGTTTGAGTGCGCTTATCAGTGCCGCCACCTTCTCGCAATAGATCAACGAAGCGCCTGAACAATGGTGTTTCACCTGTGGCACCGTTACGCCAGCCCTGCTCTTCGTAGCTTTGTTTTAGCGCTGAACGAAGTTGCTCAAGTTGCAATTCGCCGAGGTCGGGGAAAACAGCGTGGAAGATGTCGCGGATTTGCCCCGCGCTCTCCACATGAGCGATGGGGCTGGGTTGGCCTATCCTCAATGGGTTAAAGCCAAGCGTTGTACAATCATACCCTTGAATCAACGGGAAAATCTCTGCCAGCTTCTCGTCAATGTCATCGTGGTAGGAAAAAACGATGGGGGTAATGCTCCTGTTCTGTAGCTGCGAACAGATGTTGATAAGACTGTGGGTTTTGCCCATGCCAGGTAGGCCCACGATCATGAGGTGGGGGTTGGTCTTGATCGTCGGGCTCCACGTCACGGATTCATCCGCGCGGGTCTCACCGAGATGCACGCCTGTCGCGGGTAACTCTACGAGTGGTGCTGCTTGGGGCGGAGCATCATCGGTGACAATGAATGCGGCTGGTTCGGCAGGGGGGGGCTGAACAGGTATGATTGGTTGTGCTGCGATCTCGCCCGACGGTTGGGTTTGATCTGGCAGTGAATCTGGGCCGAAGATCCAAATGTTGCAGCCTTGATCGTTATTGCTGTAAAGGAGTTCAGGGCGTGCGGCGGTGAAATCAGGACAAAAAACGTAACCGAGATCGGCGGCATCAAGAATCGGCAGCGCATAGTCTGCGGGCTTACGAAGGAACTCAGCCAGTGTTTCCACGAATCGGCAGTGAGTCTCTGCATCCAAGTGATGCCTTGCCGCCTTGTCCGCATAGAAGCGCAATACGCGTGCCAGTCTTGCGCCCCGCAACGTGCGTTCAGTCGTGCTGGCAGTCTCACTAAAGAACGAGTTCTCCCAGCGTTGCCGAGTGCGCTGCGTTTGCGTCGCCATGGTTTCGGCCAAATCAGCCGAGCGTGCGCTCGAAAGATTACCCCGGTACTTAACTTCGATGAAACGCATGGAAAAATGACCGCGTGCGCCTGGAATACCAATGTAAAGCAGATCAGCTC
>DAORHS010000648.1:0-3353 GCA_035438165.1 Prosthecobacter sp. | reverse complement strand
TCTGTCGATCTTGCCCGATGGAATGCTGATGAAAAAGCGGACCTGGCTGATTCTGTTGATCCTTTCAATCTTGCTGGCAGGCAGTGTCTGGCTGGCCGGGGGGAGTTCCCTGACGGACCGGTGGAAGGCTTTCTCCGACCGTCAATTCGACGACGCGGGAAGGAGACACGCGGCGATGATGGCACTGCGGATCGGTTGGGATGCCGGCTGGATTGGAACGGGACCCGGAACCTTCGAGTGGGTCTCCGCCCACTACTCCGTGCTTGATCCCGTCCTGAAGGACGGGCGCTGGAAGCACGCCCACAATGACTATGCCGAATTCTTCGCCGAGTGGGGATGGGTCGGCTCGTTCATTCTCAGTTTTGGGGTGTTTGCGATCATCCGGCAGTTGGCCAGTTCTCTCTGGAGCAATGCCTCGGACAGGAGGCGTGAGAGATCGTCGTTTGAGCGAAGAGCGGGGCTTGCATGCTGCTTCACCGCTGTGTTTTCCCTTCTCGCGCATGCCATGGTGGACTTTCCCCTGCAGATCACGGCGACCCAGTTTCAGTTTTCGGTGCTGATCGGGCTGGTCATTGCGATGAGCGTGAGTTCCCGCGCCACTGGAAGATCAAGGTGAGCGGCGTCAGGGGCGTCCCGAGAGCAACAAACGGCTCGAGGTGGCCCGAGGTTTATTTTGCAGATCTAAACCAACTCTAAAGCTTCCCTGATTCGATTCTAAGGCCGCCAAGTCTGGAACAATCAGGATAAAAGCCATAATTTTGGTAATGCAAGACGCACTAAGCCAACGAGTCCGAGGCTGGACCCCCTTCTTTGTCCTTACCGACATCCTGTCCCTGGCCATCGCCTTTTTCATCACCACCTTTCTCTCGCCGCTGCTGCCGCCGCCGGACACGCAAAACCTGGGGCTGATGCCGCAGTCCAAGGAAACAGTGGTCCTGCTTTTAAGCCTGGGAGCTTTGATCATCCATGCCGCCCTCTGGCTCAGGGAAGGTCACTACATGCACAAGCTGCTGAACGGAGACATCTACAAAATCAGCGCCTCGCAGCTGGGCTTCGTGGCACTGGTCCTGTTCTTCTACGTGGCTTTGTGGCGCGACTATGAGGTCTCCCGAAAGCTGATGATGTATTACCTCGCCTTCATCGGCCCCTTCCTTTGTGCCGGGAAAATCCTGTTCATCAAGGTGCTCAAAGCGCTGGGTTCCAGGATCCAGCCGCGCTTAAAAATCGTGGCGGTCTGCGAGCCGGGGGCTGCGGCGCCCATGAAGGAATGGTTCGCCAACAAGAGAATGCTGGGCATCCATCTGTGCGACGTTATTTCCCCGGAATGCAAGATCGAGGACATCAAGGATCTCGAACGCTCCCTGGAACTGTCCATCGCCCGCGAGCATCCCAATCTCGTCATCTGGCGACTGCCCATCAACGCCGTGCGCACGGAACGGATCCGGCAGATTGCTGAGTCGTACGGAACCCATCTGGCGGTGGATCTCAGGCCTATTCTGGGAGAGCTGAGCCCTCTTCAGGTCTGCGAATATCCTGCCATGAAGCTGGTAAGCTTGCACAAGCATCCGCTGGTCAGCCCCTCTCACAGGCTGTTGAAGCGCGTCCTCGATATTTCGGTCAGCCTGCCCGTGGTCGTCTTCGTGCTCCCGCCGTTGTGTGCCATGGTGGCCCTGCTTCACCGCTTCTTTTCTCCAGGCCCGCTCTTCTTCAAGCAGTCGCGTTCGGGAGCCCACGGTGAGGTCTTCAAGATCTACAAATTCCGCACCATGCATGTGGATCACGGCATGGAGGCCGTCCAGGCCAGGCAGAATGACAAGCGTGTGTTCAGTTGCGGAGCCCTGCTTCGGAAACTCAGCATCGACGAGATGCCCCAGTTCTTGAATGTGCTCCTGGGGAACATGTCGGTGGTGGGGCCGCGTCCTCACATGATCGAGCATGACCGCTTGTTCACCCTGGAGTGCAAAGCCTACCCCATGAGGCACACGGTGAAACCCGGTGTAACGGGGCTGGCCCAGATTCGTGGGCATCGGGGCCCGGTGGACGACGCGGATGACATCAAGCACCGCGTCACTTCGGACATCGAGTACTGCCAGAACTGGTCCTTCCTGCTCGACATCTCGATCATCGCCCGGACATTTCTGCATGTCTTTTCGTTCCACGCGAAGTCCTGCTGACACGTTTGCCAGATGATTGGGGGCAGATTGGAGTTTTGGCAGTGATATTGAGTGAATCCAAGGTCGGAATCAGGTGTTAGAGTGCGGGTGCCCGCGTCTCAACCAACCGGTACTCCTGCATGTCATTCATCCACCCTGCCATTCGTTCGATATTTCTGACCACAACCCTGATCCTGGTGTCGCTCAACCGGCTCATGGCCGCCGATCCCGTGTTCTCCGGTCCGCAACCAGGCGAGACGACCACTCCGTTTACCTCCGTGGACATCATCGGTACCGAGGCCGGCAAAGAGCGGGACGTGATCACCCTCAACACCGGTGCGCCGACCGTCCTGGTGTTCGTGCACGGCCTTGAGCGTTCCATGCTGCCGCTCATGCGCGCCGTGGACAATTACGGCGACAAGTTCAAAGACCGTCTGAAGACCGAGTTCATCTTCCTCGCTGCCGAGCGAGTCGGCGGGATGGAAAAATATGCGCCCGCGCTGAACTCCATCAAACTCAAGGGCCGCCCGACGCTCTCCGTCGATGGTGCGGAAGGGCCGGGCAACTACGGCCTCAACAAGGAGTGCCTCATGACCATCATCGCAGCCAAGGACAACAAGGCGCAGGCCAGCTTCGCGCTCGTGCAGCCCGGTATTGCTGATGCCGAGGCCGTGCTCGGAGCCATCGCGAAGATGATTGGCGATGAAAAGCCGCCGACCGCCGCTGAAATCGCCGCCGCGCAACCACAGCGTGCCATGACGCCGCAACGTCCAATGGCTCAGGATGGCAAGGGCAAGGATCCCTTTCCCGGTGCCGTTCCGACCGACGGGAAGCTGCAGTCCATGCTGCGGAGCTACATCCGCAAAGAAAACGACGACGCCACCATCGACCGCATGCTGCAGGACGTGCGCGACTACATCAAAGACAACGCTGATCTGAAAAAACAGGCTGCCGATGGCTGGACACGCATCCTGCATTTCAAAGACCGCTACGGCACGCCCTACGCGGTGAAGCAGGGTGAGGCGTTTCTCGAAGAGCTCAAGAAACCATGATCGCGCTCCGGCGGCTTTTTGCTTTTGCCAGTGTGGTGCTCACGCCACATCTCCAGTCGGCTGAGCCGTCGTCTTGGAATTTCGCCACTCAAATTCTTCCCATCCTCACCAAGTCCGGCTGCAACACCGGCGCGTGCCACGGCGCGGC
>DAORHS010000647.1:0-3354 GCA_035438165.1 Prosthecobacter sp. | reverse complement strand
TCACCATGAAGGGAGGCAGCGCCACGGCCATGCCCGCGCTGCATTTTTTCCACGCGCCATCCACCAGCACGCGGCCTTCGCCCTCCAGACAGGCGAGGAAATACAAGCCGCCCTGATGCATGCGCACGATGCGGTAGGGCGCACGCGCCGTCATGACGCCCGCATGCGCGATGCGGTGCGTCCCCAGCGTACCGCACACCGGCGCACCACGCAGCCATGCCCGTGTGTCACGCTCCGTGGACCGCACCACGCGGAACTTTGTGTCCGGCCCGTGCGTGTGGGTTTCAGATAGCTCTTGGATGGCGGCTGGAGCGTGCATTGGGGAAGGTTTGCGGTTGTTTGCCGTTGTTGGCGGTGGTTTGCAATGGTTTACCCAACCACTGCAAACGCGCGAAGCGCCAACTACTGCAAACAACCGCAAACCTCATCACGCCATGCCCAATCCCTGGACCGGAATCGGAAATCCCTACACCCGCCTCGAAGTCGTTGACCGCCTGAAGGCGACCCTGGCCAAAGGCGAGCCCATCATCGCGGCCGGCGCCGGAACGGGCATCAGCGCAAAGTTCATCGAGAAGGGCGGCGCGGACCTGATCATCATCTACAACAGCGGCCGCTTCCGCATGAGCGGGCACGGCAGCACCTGCGGTCTCATGGCTTATGGCGATGCCAATGCCGTGGCGATGGAGATCGGCGAATACGAAGTGCTCCCCACCGTGAAGGAGATTCCCGTCATCTGCGGCGTGCACGCCACCGACCCGCGCCGCCGCATGTGGCACTGGCTGGGCAAGGTGAAGGACATGGGCTTCTCCGGTGTGAACAACTTCCCCACCCACACGATCGTGGACGGCCATTTCCGCCAGGTACTGGAAGAAACCGGCATGAGCGTGCAGAAAGAGTTCGAAATGGTCGGGCTCGCCCACCGCATGGATCTCTTCAGCGTCGTCTATGTGGCCACGCCCGAGGAAGCCGTCGAAATGGCGAAGCAAGGCGCGGACGCCATCATCGCCCACGTCGGCACCACCGTCGGTGGGAGCATCGGCGTGGTGAACGCCGTGGTGGACTGGGATTTCACCGTGAAACGTACCCAGGACATCATCGACGCCGCCAAAAGCGTGCGAAAGGATGTGTTCACCCTCACGCACGGCGGGCCGATCAACACCCCCAAGGACGTCGAATTCATCCTCAGCAAGACCACGGCGGACGGTTTCGTCGGCGCCAGCAGCCTCGAGCGCATGGGCGTGGAGGATTCGCTGACGAATCTCACCCGCGAGTTCAAGCGCGTGCCGATGGGGCGCTGATCCCTTTTCCTGCCGCCATATAAAGACCGGTTTAGGGCGGCTTAAGCCGGTCGGAATCGCATTTTGCAAAAAAATTACCGGCGTGTATGCTCGCACTCGCGTTACTAAGCTGTAACACCCTCGCACATGTCCGACGACCCCTTCAACAACCGCCCCGACGGCCCCAACCGCCGCAATCAAGATCCGCAGTTCAACTGGCGCGGTTTCATGCTCTTCGCGCTCGCGATCACCCTGCTGATCTCGGGCTTCATGATGAACAAAGGGCTGACCGGCAGCCGCAAAGTTTTTGATTACGCCCAGTTCAAGACGGAAGTCGAAGCCGGACGCATCGACGAGAACAAGCCGCTCCAGCTCGTCAATCTCGACACCACCTCGGAGCAGACCATCCGCGGTTATTACTTCCCTTCGCTCGCCGGAAAATCCGCCCAGGCTGGCAAGGCGGATGAACCCGCCGCCAATGAACCGGACAATCTGGGCAAGCCCCTCCCCCCTGAACCCTCCAAGGGCGACAGCGGCAAATCCACCGCCTTCGGCAACGGCAAGGGCGAGTCCAAGCCGTTCTCCGTCGCCGTGAACATTGAATTCCAGAAAGAGGAACTGCGTGATCTGCTCAAGGCGCACAACCTCGTGCTCATCCCGGTCTATGAGAACGAGATGTGGTCCTCTTTGATCGGCTTCCTGCTGCCGCTGCTGATCATCCTTGCCTTCTTTTATTTCCTCGTGCGCCAGCAGCTTCGCAGCGCCGGCCGCGGCGCGATGAGCTTTGGCAAGAGCAAGGCCAAGATGCTCGCGCAGGACCGCAACAAGGTGACGTTCAAAGACGTGGCCGGTGTCGAAGAAGCGAAGGAAGAGGTGCAGGAAATCGTCGAGTTTCTCAAGGACCCGAAGAAGTTCCAGCGCCTCGGCGGCAAGATCCCCAAGGGCGTGCTCATGACCGGCCCTCCCGGCACGGGCAAGACCCTGCTGGCCAAGGCCATCGCCGGCGAGGCCGATGTGCCGTTCTTCAGCATCAGCGGCTCGGACTTCGTCGAAATGTTCGTCGGTGTCGGCGCCAGTCGTGTGCGCGACATGTTCGAGCAGGGCAAGAAGAACGCCCCCTGCCTCATCTTCATTGATGAAATCGACGCCGTGGGCCGTCATCGCGGTCACGGCATGGGCGGCGGTCACGACGAGCGTGAACAGACGCTCAACGCGCTGCTCGTCGAGATGGACGGCTTCGACACCCAGGAAGGCATCATCATCATCGCCGCCACGAACCGCCCCGACGTGCTCGATCCCGCCCTGCTTCGACCGGGCCGCTTCGACCGTCAGGTCACCGTCAATCTGCCCGATGTGAAGGGCCGTGAGGAAATCCTCCGCGTTCACGCCAAGAAAGTGAAGCTGGCCGACAGCGCCGATCTTTCCCGCATCGCCCGCGGCACGCCTGGATTCTCCGGAGCGGAGCTGGCCAACCTGCTCAACGAGGCCGCGCTGCTCGCCGCGCGCAAGAACATGAAGTCCATCACCAATCCCGAGCTCGAAGAAGCCCGTGACAAGGTGCGCTGGGGCCGTGAACGCCGCAGCATGGCCCTCAGTGAGAAGGAAAAGGAAAACACCGCCTACCATGAGGCCGGTCATGCCATCCTCATCGAGCTTTTGGAGCACACCTCCCCGCTTCACAAAGTCACCATCATCCCGCGTGGCCCTTCGTTGGGATCTACCATGTGGCTGCCGGAAGAAGACAAGCACAACAACCGCAAGAGCGAGCTGTTGGACGACCTCGTCGTGGCCATGGGCGGTCGTGTGGCCGAGGAAATCCAGTTTGGCGACGTCACCAACGGCGCCAGCGGCGACATCCGCATGGCCTCGCGCGTCGCCCGCAGCATGGTCTGCTCCTGGGGCATGAGCACGAAGCTCGGCATGGTCGAATACGGTGAAAACGAAAGCACCGCCTTCATGGGCCGCGGCAGCAGCAACTACAGCCCGGACACCGCCCAGAAGATCGACGAGGAAGTGAAGCGCCTCATCGACGAAGCCTTCGCCGGTCAGATCGGATGGGCAGATGGCGGGGACGTAG
>DAORHS010000646.1:0-3363 GCA_035438165.1 Prosthecobacter sp. | reverse complement strand
AACCTCAACGGCTCGCGCTATTTTGTGCAGCAGGCTCCCATCCTTGACGAAGCCGATCTCGACCGCCGGATGCGTTCCGGCGAACTGGCGCTCGCCATCGAAATCCCGCCCGGTTTCGCCCGCGATGCGCAGCGTGGAGCCCCCGTGCAAATCGGCGCGTGGGTGGACGGTTCCATGCCGCAGCGTGCCGAGACCGCGCAGGGGTATGTGTCGGGAATGCATCAGGGCTGGCTGGCACAAATGGCCGCGCGGAGCTCCGGGCTTGAGTCCGCTTCGGGTGCTCTGAACATCGAGACACGCTTCCGCTACAACCCGGATGTGCGCAGTCGGCCCGCCATGGTTCCGGCTGTCATTCCCATGCTGCTGCTCATGATTCCGGCCATGCTCACAGCACTCTCCGTGGTGCGTGAGAAAGAGCTGGGCTCCATCGTCAACCTCCATGTGACACCGGTGACGCGCAGCGAGTTTCTGATCGGCAAACAAGCGCCCTATATCTTTCTTGGGATGCTGAATTTCCTGCTGATGACACTGCTGGCTGTCACCGTCTTTGACGTGCCCGTCAAAGGCAGTTTCACCACACTTGCTGCCGCCGCGCTCATCTTCGTCGTGTTCGCCACGGGCTTTGGTCTGCTGGCCTCGGCATTCACCCGCAGCCAGATCGCAGCCATGTTTGTCACCATGATTGGCACCATGATTCCCACTGCCCAGTTCGCGGGACTGATCAATCCTGTCTCCTCACTGGAAGGTGCCGGAGCAGTTATCGGAAGGCTCTACCCGGCCACGCACTTCCTGACGATCAGTCGCGGCGTCTTCAGCAAGGCGCTTGGTTTTTCCGATCTCCACGCCTCATTCATTCCTTTGATCCTGGCTGTCCCTGTGATCATGGGAGTCGCGATTGCCCTGATCCGCAAGCAAGACACCTGATCATGAGCCGTCTCGCCAACATCTATCGCCTGGGGGTGAAGGAACTCTGGAGCCTGGCCCGTGACCCGATGATGATGGGGCTCATCGTCTATGCCTTCACGGCCATGGTTTACATATCTGCCACGGCGATGCCGGAAGCACTGCATCATGCCCCAATCGCCATCGCTGATGAGGACACTTCGCCGCTCTCAGCCCGAATCGCGTCCAGTTTTCAGCGACCCAGCTTCATGTCACCCGCCATGATCTCCGCAGCCGACGTGGATGCGGGGCTGGATGCCGGAGACTATACCTTTGCCATCATCATCCCGCCTGATTTCCAGCGCGATGTTCTTGCCGGAATGCGTCCCACGCTTCAGTTGAATGTGGACGCCACGCGGATGAGCCAGGCATTCACGGGCAGTGGTTACGTCCAGCAGATCATCAATGGCGAGGTCACCGAGTTTCTCCAGCGCTATCGCGGCGTCCCTGCAGCCCCCGTGACTCTGACATTACGCGCCCGCTTCAATCCCAACCTCACCCCGGCCTGGTTCGGAGCTTTGATGGAAATCATCAACCTCGTCACCATGCTCTCCATTGTCCTGACCGGCGCGGCGCTGATCCGCGAGCGCGAACACGGCACTATCGAGCACCTGCTCGTCATGCCCGTGAAACCCGCCGAGATCATGCTTTCCAAAGTGTGGTCCATGGCCCTCGTCGTCCTCGTCGCGACCACACTCTCCCTGCTGTTCGTCGTTCAAGGCCTGCTGCATGTGCCCATCGAGGGTTCCATCCTGCTGTTCCTGACCGGCGCGGTGCTGCATTTGTTTGCCACCACTTCAATGGGAATCTTCATGGCCACGCTGGCGCGCACCATGCCGCAGTTCGGCCTGCTGCTCATCCTAGTCCTGCTGCCCTTGCAAATGCTCTCCGGAGGCATGACCCCGCGCGAAAGCATGCCGGAATTCGTCCAAAACATCATGCAGGCTGCACCTACGACCCATTTCATCTCAGCATCCCGCGCCATCCTCTATCGCGGCGCGGGCCTCAAAGTGGTGTGGCAGCCGTTTGTCCTGCTGCTTGCCATCGGCACGGTCTTTTACTCCGTGGCCCTGGCCCGCTTCCGCAAGACCATAAGCCTGATGGCGTGAACCATCAGGTGTCCAAAGGATTAGAAACGGACTTCTGCCAATTGTATTGGCGAGTCAGTCAGTGGTAGCAACGCGGGTTACAATTACCGGTTTGTTCCGATTTACGACAAAAAATTCTGTTGCTAAAAGAGCACAGATTCGAATCGCTTGGAGCACAATTGGAGCGAATATTTCAAATGATCCACATGGTATTGATAATGTATTTTATCACTACTATAATCCATTCAGGGTGAGGTGGTTGGAATGGTTAATGATTCTTCAGGGTTGGTCGTCGAAACGAGCGGACGTTTGCTGACGGCATCAGAGTTTCAGAATTTGGCGAACGTGCCGCCAGAGGTCGAGTGGTTCGCGAACATCGAAAACGCGAACACGCGGCGAGCATACAAGAACGACGTTCAGGAGTTCATGCGGTTCGCAGGCATTCACCAAGCGGAAGAATTTCGCCTGGTGAAACGGTCGCATCTAATTGCATGGCGCAAGCAGCTTGAGACACGAACATTGGAAGCGTCCACGGTGCGCCGCAAACTTTCTGCCGTGGCTTCATTGTTTGATTACCTGTGCGAGTGCAATGCCGTTCCGTTCAATCCGGCTGATGGCGTGAAGCGTCCCAATCAAGGCACGAACGAAGGCAAATCCCCTGCGTTGGGGGATGCTGAGGCGAAAGCTCTGCTCGAAGCACCCGCACCTGACACTCTCAAAGGGCTGCGTGATCGCGCCATTCTTTCCATTCTGCTGTTTCATGGTTTGCGTCGAGCTGAACTGTGTTCGCTCGCGGTCGGTGATTTGCAATCGAGGCGCGGCGTGTTGCACTTCCGCGTTCACGGCAAAGGTGGCAAGATTCGCTTCCTGCCCGTGCATCCGCACAGCTTGCAGCGTATCAGCGAATACCTGGAGCACGCGGGGCATGGAGACAAACCTGGCAGCGCCCTTTTTCGTCCGATCAAGAACTCATCCGGCAGTCTCGATGAAGCGCTGACCGGACACGGAGTTTACAAGGATGTGGTGAGAAAGTATGCGCGTGTGCTTGGCCTCGATCCAAGCGCCGTCTGTGTGCATGGGTTACGGGCGACAGCGGCAACGAATGCACTGGATCATGAAGCTGACATTGCGAAGGTGCAGGAGTGGTTGGGTCATGCGAGCATCGCGACCACGCGGCTCTATGACAGGCGCAAAACCAAACCGGAAGACTCACCAACTTTCAAAGTGAGCTATTAGCGGAACCACCAGCGCAGCTTTCGACGACGCTTCTTGGGCTTTGGTTTGAGCAGAGACTCAATGTAGGCGATGACATCGGGTTCTCGGAAGCGTTTGG
>DAORHS010000645.1:0-3367 GCA_035438165.1 Prosthecobacter sp. | reverse complement strand
CCAGCGACATCACCGCCAGCGCGCGCAACAGCATCCAGCGCTGACTTTTCCAAAACGGCAGGAACAGCACGATGAACGCGATGGCAGCCATGATCACATTGCCGAAGAACACCCGCGTGAGTGTCAGCCAGGCAAAGGCGAATGCGGCGGCCGCGATCAAGATCCAGCCGGCGTTTTTCGCTCGCAGCGCCGCCGTGAATGCCCACGCAAAACCCGCGATGCAGCACAGCGCCAGCGCCTCGGTCATTAAATAGGAAGCCGTGCGCACGAGACTGGGATGCAGCGCAGTCACCAACGCCACGGCCAGCGCCCAACGTCTGCCGGCATAAGGCAGAACGGCGCGAAAACTGAACCATGCCGCCAGCGCCATGAAGACGGCATTCAGCATCCGCAGTCCCATCAGCGGCACCTTCAGCGCCACCAAGGGCGCCAGCACCAGCGGATACCCGGGACCATTGAGCACGTCCTGCATCTCGGGCGTCAGGTAGAAGCCTTGGGTGAGATTTTTGGCAAACCACAGATAGCGGCCTTCATCCCAGATCAAATCCGGTCGATGAGCCAGGAGGGTGACGACCCCATGGACCAACAGCGTGCCGCCGAGCAGCAGCAGTTCGAGGCGTTGGGTGGAGGATTCCGCTTGAGACATCCGGTACGGTCCGCCCCGCCAGGGTGTTTTGTCAAAGAACAATCCATTCGCAGGCGAACTGCTCCTTGCGCTCCCGCGCTCTGCATCCATCAATCCTGCCCACCCAATCCCCTTCCCCGACCATGATCAAACTCACCGGCATCGCAGACGAAGCAGGCGCATCCTTGGATGTGCAAATCCAGGCCCACCAGGAACTCGGCTGGGACAGCATCGAATCACGCGGAGTCGAGATCGACGGCGTGAAGGGCAACCTGCATGAGATCCCCGACGCCGTGTTCGACAAGGTCGTCGCCCGTCTCGAAGAGAAAGGCATGAAGATCAGCGGCTTCGGCTCCCTCATCGGCAACTGGGCCAAAAAGATCACCGACGACTTCAACGTCACCGAGGCCGAGATCGGCCGCGCCATCCCGCGTATGCAGCGCCTCGGCGCCAAATTGATCCGCGTCATGAGCTACGCCGTGTGCAAAACCGACGGCAAGGACGACGAGGAGCAGTTCGCCCCCGAGCGCATCAAACGCATGAAGGAGATCAACAAGCGCTTCGCCGACGCCGGCCTCACCGTGGTGCACGAGAACTGCATGAACTGGGGCGGCATGAGCCCGACCTACGTGAAGCGCATGGCCGAGGCCGTGCCGGGCATGAAATGGGTCTTTGACACCGGCAATCCCGTCTTCATCGACGACCGCGACCGTCCGGGCCACAAACAGGACGCCTGGGAAATGTACCAGACCATCAAGCCCTTCATGGCCCACGTGCACGTCAAAGACGGCATCTGGGACAAGGCGAAGAACGACGCCGTCTATACCTTCCCCGGTGAAGGCGAAGGCCAGACCGAGCGCATCATGAAGGATCTCGTCGAGACCGGCTACGAAGGCTACATCAGCATCGAGCCCCATGTCGCTGTCGTCTTCCACGGCGCCGGTGCCGCCGACGATCTCTCCCCCGAACAGAAGGCGAAGGAGCAGTACGACAGCTACATCAAGTACGGCCGCATGCTGGAAGCCATGCTGAAGCGCCTCGGCGCGAAGCTGGGCTAAAGTGGTCCGCACAGTCCTCTGTGCGGTTTTTGCGAAGGCTGACAAGCGTTCCACCTGCGAAGAGCGACCTCTTCAATGTGGTATGGAGTCGGGGATGATGCGGAGCGCCGCACAGAGGACTGTGCGGACCACTCTGCTCACACCTCAAACACCCCGCTGCCGCCGGAGAGAAACACCTCCCAGTCCCGCACCTTGTGGTGGTTCTTGATGAGATGAGTCACCGGCAGCTCACGCGGCACAAAGGGCCGGCGTAGCAGCTTCAATCCGGCCTCTTCAGGCAGCTTGTTACCTTTGCGGCTGTTGATCTTGCGGTCGGCCAGCACGCAGTTTTCCCAATTGCTGGCACCGCCGCGCGAGATGGGCACCACATGGTCAATGTTCCCCTCATGCGGCCGCAGCTTGCGCCCCGTGTACTGGCACATGCCGCCATCGCGCTCCCAAATCGCCTTCGCGCAGAATTTCGGCCGACGCTTCGGCACCTTGTCAAAGCGGGCCAGCACCAAGACGGACGGCACACGCACCGGGCCGTGCACGGTGCCGATGCTGTTGTCACCCTCGCGAACTTCGAGCTTCAACCAGTCCTCCCAGGTCACCGGCCGCATGTCACCACCGTCGTGAATGTCGAGTGCGGTCGCATTGCCCGCCGCCATCATGCTGAAGGACTCAATGGGCGTTTTCGAGTCGATCGCCTGCCAGTGCCGATTCAGCACCAGTACGGTTGTCTTGGTCAACGTTTCATTCATGCACAGCTCCTAGTCGGGAATTTCGGCACGAAGGGCGCACGCAAAAACGATGCGCTCCTTGATGTTGGACGCCTACGCTGGCGAGTTCGGGCGATTTGCCAAGTGGCAAGTTTGTTTCAGCCACGAACAAAAGTGCCGCCAGGTCGCCCCGGCGGAACTTCACGGTCATTCCTTGAGAAACATCTCCCACTCCCGCACGCGGTGCGTGTTCTTGATCAGCAGCGTCACCGGCAGCTCACGCGGCACGGCGGGACGTCGCAGGAGCTTCAAACCGGCCTCTTCAGGCAGTTTGGCTCCTTTGCGGCTGTTCACGCGCTTGTCGGCGAGGACGCAGTTTTCCCACGAGGTCGGTCCGCCACGGGAAAGCGGCACGACGTGGTCGATGTTGCCCTCCTGCGGACGCAGCTTGCGGCCAGTGTATTGACACACACCGCCATCGCGCTCCCAGATGCCCCGCACGCCGAACTTCGGGCGTTTTTTGGGCACCTTGTCGAATTTGGCCAGCACCAGCACCGCAGGCACGCGCACCGGCCCTTTGACGGTGCCGATGACGTTGTCGCCCTCGCGCACGGGCAGCGTGAGCCATTCGTTCCAAGTGACAGGTCGAATGTGGCCGCCGTTCTCGATGTCCAGCGCGGTGGCAGCACCGCTCGCGATCATGCTGAAGGCCTCCATCGGCGTTTTCACGCCGATGGCCTGCCAGTTGCGGTTGAGCACGAGGACAGTGCTTTTGGTGAGGATGTCAGACATAAGGAAAATGGAAGTTGGGGTGTTTGCGGAGCAGGAAATGACGAAACCAGAGCCGAGCAAAGCGAGACAGACAGCCGACAGCTGCCCCGCAGGGGTGAGCGAAGCGAATCAATTCAGAATGACGAGTGAAGTCCCAATGCCGAAGCCCGAAGGAAGGACCGAGTGCCCCGCCAGGCATTCGTCATTCCTCA
>DAORHS010000644.1:0-3374 GCA_035438165.1 Prosthecobacter sp. | reverse complement strand
AAGGCCGCCATCGTGCCGGTCAGCGGATCGAAGTTCGGGAAGAACAGCTTGTTGAACACCAGCGCCGAGGCCGTGCCATAGAGGAAAAAGTCATACCACTCGATCGTGGTGCCGATGAAACTCGCGATGACGACGCGGCGGATGCTGTTGGATTCGGACATGGTCTTGATGCCGGGCAGGCTGAAGGGTTGGAAAGTGCAAAGCAAGACGCAAAACCAAAAGCTGCTTTTGCAGTACAAGGTCATGCCCGCCGCAGCCCCTTCCAACCGCTGATATGACGCTCATTAAACGCTAATGAAGGTATCCCATATCAGCGTCTCATTAGGCCGTTTTTTAAAACCATAGTTGTCCCCTCACCCGACCTCTCCCCGAAGAGAAATCTGGCGGTTCTATGCATGTCATCGACGGGGAGAGGAGATGCGGCTTGCGCCAGTTCCGACACGAAATCCCTCTCCCCAGTCCTAAGCGCTGCTGATTTATTCCACTCCATCTGGGGAGAGGTTAGGTGAGGGGTCGCCAAGGACTTTCGAAAGTAGGCACCACAGAGGTCTTCAAACACGGCCTAGCGTCATGTCAGCGGTTAAAAAAGCGCCTGCCATGCCCCATTTGAATGAGCTCACGCATCCAAATCCGCTATGCGGTGTTCAAGGCCGCCACCATGAAGACATCCGCCCGCCTCCTTGCATTCGCCGCGCTGTTCCTCGGCGCGATCTCCCTCTTCGCTCAGACCACCAACGCCCCCATCGACTGGGACAAGGCGAAGCAGCTCTACCAACGCGAACAGCGTGGCGAGAAGCTTAGCCCCGAGGAGCAGATCTACCTCAACAAAGCCAAGGAAGCCCGCAAAGGCGGAGGCAACCGCCCCAAAGGCGCGGGCAATCAACGCAAAGCTCCCGAATCCCTCAAGCCGCTCACCGACATGACCGCCGAAGACAAGTACGAAGGCGAGGACGGCGGTCTCTATGGCAAAGGCAGCAACGAACCGCCCGAGGTGCTGAAAAAGTCCGCCGACGCGGCGCTGGCGCAGATCAAGCCACTCGATGCCTCAGGCAAACCGTCCGACAGCGGCAAGATCGTGCTCGTTTCCATCAGCATGTCGAACGCCACGCAGGAGTTCTCGTTCTTCAAACAGATCGCCGACAAGGACGGGCGCAAATCCGGCAAGCTCACCATCGTGGATTGCGCCCAAGGCGGCCAGGCCATGGCGCAGTGGGTGCCGGAGGACGGTCGCCCGTGGCAGGAAGCCATGAACCGCATCGAGCGCGCCGGCGTCACGCCGGAGCAGGTGCAGGTGGCGTGGATCAAGCTCGCCAACGTCGGCCCGTCCGGCAGCATGAAGGAGCATCTCGACAAACTCGAAGCCGACACCACGATCGTACTGCACAACGCCAAGAAGCGCTTCCCGAATCTCCGCATCGCCTACCTCGGCAGCCGCATCTGGGCCGGCAACGCCACCGGTGGTCTCAATCCCGAGCCGTATGCGTACGAAGGCGCCTTCAGCGTGCGCCACCTCATTCAGAAGCAGATGAGCGGCGATGAAGCCCTCGCCTCCGCCAAGTCACCGCTGCTGCTCTGGGGCCCCTACCTCTGGGCCGAAGGCGAGAAGGGCCGCAAGCTCGACGACCTCAAGTATGTCAAAGACGACTTTGCCGGCGACGGCGTGCATCCGAGCGGCAGCGGGCGCGAAAAGGTCGCGAAGCAGTTGCTGGAGTTCTTCGCCACGAATCCGCTGGCGAAGGGGTGGTTTGCGAAGTGACTGAACTCTCGACAGAACCTCAGATTAGCAGGTAATCAGAATCACAATTCGTATTCTTGGTGGTCCTGAAATTACAAAGCCGGTTCGTGCCTGACTCGAACGGGCATGCATAGACTTCAGTGATCGAATCAGTAGTTATGGCTTCACTAGTACAGGCCGGGATTGCACAAGTCGGGGGCGTCTGTGATCCAGGCGCTACCTCGCGTCACCCAGCTCTAAAAGACGCCACGGTTCGTTCGTCCGAACCGCGCATACAGCGCCGGGAGCAGGAACAAATTCAGCAACGTGCTCGTCACGAAGCCGCCGAGGATCACGAGGGCCATCGGGCGTTCGAAAAGGTGATGCCGCGCAGCATAAAGTCCGCGCTCGATTGCTCGGCGGAGAGCGGTTTCGTTGAACGAAACACACGCGGGCAGACAAGTGTGGCGGAAAAGCGTCTCATGGTCAGATCAGCGCGTTATTCTTAACGGCCCGCCGCTGCGCACCTCGGTCAGTTGGCCGTCGCGGATCACGACGCCGCCGTTGACGATCACAGCGCTGAATCCTTCGGCATAATGATGGGGGGCACTGAAGGTGGAGGGATCGTTCACCTTCTCAGGATCAAAGATCACGATGTCGGCAAAGGCTCCGGCCCTGATCTCTCCACGATCCTTGAGGTGAAACGTCCGCGCCGGCAGCGAGGTCATGCGGCGCACGGCTTCCTCCAGTGTGAGCAGTTTGAGATCGCGCACGTAGCGGCCGAGCACACGCGCGTTGTTCCCGTAGCTGCGCGGATGCGGCACGTCCTCACCCAGACGGCGCGGACCGCCGTCACTGGCGATCAGGGTGAGAGGATGCTTCAGGAAGGCCTGCAAGTCGTCCTCGTTCATGCCGTGGAAGATGGCGCTGGCACCGCCCTGGGCTTCGAGATCGAGAATGAACTCGATCTGATCGTCGAGGCTGTCGGAACCGCGTCTGATCTTCGCGGCTTCGGGAACCGTCTTGCCGTTGAGCGTTGGGTCGGACTTGCAGCGGGCGATCACAGCATAGCTGTAGTCCTTGCGCCCCTGACGTTCACGCATCTCGGCCATTTGGGCGATGATCTCGGCCTTTTGCTTTGGATCAGCGATGCGTGCGAGGTAGTCCTCGCGCTCACCTTCGAGAGCAGCGTCCGGAAGCGTCTGGCGCAAGCCGGTGCTGGAGGCGGTGTAGGCGTATTGATCGTGCGTGATCTTCAGCCCCTCGGCTCGCGCCTTGTCGAGCACGGCGATCACCTTGGCGGCCTTTCCCCAGGCACTGGGGCCGGAAAGCTTGATGTGGGAGACCTCGGCGCGGATTCGGGCCTCTTTGGCGATGCGGATGATCTCATCCAGCGCGTCGAAGATCTTCACGGTCTCGTAGCGCATGTGGCTGACATGTCCTCGTACTTCTTCGGCGGGTTCTCGGCGTGCTGCACGGTGCCGTCCGCGCGCCAGCGGAACCACCCGGGGTGCTCCTTCACGTAGGGATGGTCGGGCGAGCACTGCAGCGCGAAGTCGAGCGCGATCGCGATCCCGAGCGAGGTTGCCTTCGCGACGAAGCGCTCGAAGTCCGCGAAGGTGCCGAGCGCGGGGTGGATCGCCTTGTGGCCGCCTTGCTT
>DAORHS010000643.1:0-3379 GCA_035438165.1 Prosthecobacter sp. | reverse complement strand
CCACCGTCTTCCATCGGAAGGTGGCCGAACCCCTCATGCAGAACGGTGTTCACGTGCTGGTGGAGAAGCCGATCAGCGAGTCCTACGCCGAGGCGCAGGCCTTGATCGAACTGGCGCAGGCCAAGAGCGTCATCCTGCAGGTCGGCCACATCGAGCGCTTCAATCCGGTGCTGCTGCAGCTCGAACAGCGCATGAACCATCCGCGCTTCATCGAGGCCCATCGTCTCTCCCCTTTCCCGAACCGCAGTATCGACATCGGCGTGGTGCTGGACCTCATGATCCACGACATTGAGATCGTTTTGCATCTCGTGAAGTCCGCACTCGTCCAGGTGGACGCCGTCGGCATCCCGGTGCTGACGAAACGCGAGGACATCGCCAACGCCCGTCTGAAGTTCGCCAACGGCTGCATCGCGAACATCACCGCCAGCCGCATCAGTCCCGAGAAGATGCGCAAGATCCGCGTCTTCCAGAGCGAGAGCTACCTCAGCCTCGACTATCAGGAGCAGAGCGGCTGGATCTACCGCAAGGACGGCATGCAGATCGTGCGCGAAGCCGTTGAGGTGGAGAAGGACGAGCCGCTCAAGCTGGAAATCGCCGCCTTCGTCGAATGCGCCCGTCATGGCCGCCGACCGGTCGTCACCGGGCAGGAGGGCGCGGAGGCCGTGCGCATCGCGCTGGAGATCACCGACCAGATCGAGAAGAACGCCACGCTTGGCAGCTCATGAACCGCATCTTCATCATTGCAGGCGAAGTCAGCGGCGACACCCACGCCGCAGGCCTGCTGCGTGAATTGAAGACCCTGGAGCCCGACATGAAGGTCATCGGCCTCGGCGGACCGAAAATGCGGGAGTTGATCGGCGAAGGCATTGAAGACTGGGTTGAGACCGCCGGAGTCGTCGGCCTGTGGGAGGTGGTGAAGATGTACCGCTACTTCAAGGAGAAGCTGGACGCGGTACTGGATGCCATTCTCGATCAGAAGCCCGAAGCGGTCATCCTCGTCGATTACCCCGGCTTCAATCTGCGGCTGGCCAAGGCGCTGCGTCTCGGCGGCTACAAGGGCCGCATCCTCTACTACATCAGCCCGCAGGTGTGGGCCTGGAAGAAGGGCCGCGTGACGACGATGGCGCAGGTGCTCGATCTCATGATCTGCATCTTCCCCTTCGAGAAGGAATTCTATGAGAAGAGCGGGCTGCGCACGGAGTTCAGCGGTCATCCGATGGTGGACCGCGTGGTGACGCTGAAGCGGGAATGGAAGCGCGAACCGGGCCTCGTCGGCTGGTTTCCCGGCAGCCGTCTCAACGAGGTGCGCCGTCTCTTTCCGCTGATGATGGAGGCCGCCAAGCTCATCAAGCAGGCCGTGCCCGGCGCCCGCTTTGCCGTTTCCGCCGCCAATGAAACGCTGGCCGGTTTCATGCGCAACATGGCTGATGAACACGGCATGCCCGAGGCGAAGCGCTGGATCGAAACCGGCACCGTCTATGATTTGATGCAGCGCGCCGAGGCCGGAGCCGTGGCCTCCGGCACCGCCACGCTTGAGGCCGCCTGCTTCGGCTTGCCCTACACGCTGATCTACAACGTGAGCTGGCCCACCTACGTCATCGGCAAGCTCGTCGTGCGGATCAAACACCTCGGCATCGTCAACATCCTCGCCAAACGCGAAGTGGTGAAGGAACTCGTCCAAGGGCAGCTCAATGCCAGCAGCCTTGCCAAAGCCACCGGCGATCTGCTCGCCAGCGAGTCAAAACGACAGCAGCTCCAGAAGGAGCTGGCCGACGTAGTCGCCACGCTCGGCAGCGGCGGCGCCTATGCACGTGCGGCCCAGGCGGTGCATGAATCTCTGCCCCAGCAGCCGTCTCAGACGCTGACCTGAGGCAGCTTCCAGACGTTCTTGGCGTATTCGAGGATCGTGCGATCGCTGCTGAACTTGCCGACGCGGGCCGTGTTGTGAATGGCCATCTTCTGCCAGCGCGACTGATCACGGTAGGCCACATCGACCTCGGCCTGGGCGGCGGCGTATTTGTCGTAGTCAGCCATGACCAGGAAGGGGTCGCCATGTGCCAGCAGGCTGTCCCGCAGCGGTTTGAACTCGTCGGCATTGCCGGTGAAGTAATCTGAGGCAAGCCAGTCAATGCTGAGGCGCAGGTCCTCGCTGGCATGATAGAAATCCCACGGATTGTAGCCCCGGGCATGCAGCTCGGTGACTTCTTCGACGGTGAGGCCGAAGATGAAGATGTTGTCCGGGCCGACTTCTTCGAGGATCTCGACATTTGCTCCGTCCAGTGTGCCAATGGTCAGCGCACCGTTGAGGGCGAGCTTCATGTTGCCGGTGCCGGAGGCCTCCTTGCCCGCGGTGGAGATCTGCTCGGAGAGATCCGCGGCCGGGATGATGCGCTCGGCGAGGGAGACGCCGTAGTTTGGAATGTAAATGACCTTCAGCTTGCCATCGACACGTGGATCATGATTCACCTTGGTGGCAAGAGCGTTGATGGCGTGAATGATGTTTTTCGCCAGGTAGTAGCCCGGCGCGGCCTTGGCGCCGAAGATGAAGACGCGCGGCGCCATGTCGATCTGCGGATTCGCGATGATCTTGCGATAGAGGCTGACGATGTGCAGCAGGTTGAGGTGCTGGCGTTTGTATTCGTGCAGGCGTTTGATCTGCACATCAAACAAGGCGTCCGGACTGACGCTGACGCCGCAGGTGTCCTGGATGATTTTGGCGAGGTGCACCTTGTGACCGCGCTTGATGGCCTGGAAGCGCTCACGAAAGGAAGCATCGTCGGCAAAGCGGTCCAACGCCTTCAACTGAGTGGCGTCTTTCAACCAGCCGGAGCCGATGGACTCCGTGATGAGCGCGGAGAGCTGCGGATTGCACACGTCAAGCCAGCGGCGGAACGTGACGCCATTGGTGAGGTTGAGGAACCGGTCGGGATACAGCTCAAAGAACTCCGGAAAGAGACGCTCACACAGCAGCCGCGTGTGGAGAGCGGCCACGCCATTCGTGGCATGACTGCCCAGAACAGACAAGTGCGCCATGCGCACATGCTTGCCGCCGCGTTCTTCGATGAGCGAGAGACTGCGCTTCTTCTCCACATCCCCGGGCCAGCGCGTTTCGACATCGCCGTCGAGGAAGCCCCGGACCATTTCGAGATCCGCATCCGCGACCACGGTCCCGGCTTGCCCGAGACCGAACTGGAGAAGGTCTTCGAGCCCTTCTACCGCGCTGAATCCTCGCGCAGCCGGGAGACGGGCGGCACCGGCCTGGGCCTGGCCATCACGCGCAACCTGCTGCGCGCGTAGCAGGGCGGGGTGAAGCTGCGCAATCATCCCGACGGCGGACTCGAAGCCGTCGTCCGCCTGCCGGCCCTCGCCCCCGACAGCC
>DAORHS010000642.1:0-3399 GCA_035438165.1 Prosthecobacter sp. | reverse complement strand
CCAGATGCGCCCGTGATCATTGCCTTCGTAGAGTTTGCGCTGCTCGATCTGCTTCGTCAGCCACGGCACGATGAAGATGACGTGCTCGATGATGCCGTGATACATGTCGGCGAGATACAGCGCACCGTCGGGGCCCACGCGGGCATTCACGGGGCGGAAGCGTTCGTCGGTGCTCGCGATCAGTTCCTGCTCCGCTGGAAAGAAGCGCGTCGCTTGTGGAGCGATGCCCTTCGTGAGTTTCAATGTGCCGACGAGATGCCCCGCTGAGTCCGGCACGAAGACATTGCCGTGCATTTCAGGAGGGAATTGATCGCCATCATAGAAGCAAGTGCCGGACACGATGGTGTAGGTGCGCAGGCGGCCATCATCGCGCAGTTCCAGGGCCCCGAGCGTCACCGCCGGTGTCACGCGGATGGGAAAACACTCCGCCGCGTCCTTCGCCACGTTCACATTCACGCCGAAGCTGCCGCGACCGCCGCGCTGCGCGAGTTTGGCGAGGTTCGGATGCCGCAGGATCGCCTCCGCCGGGATCAGATCCATGTGCATGGCGCTGTTCTCGTAGCAGGAGATGAAGCGGCCCGTTTCATCGAAGCTCACGCCGAACTGACCGCGATGCAGCGTCGGCTCGTCGATGAGTTTGCCGTCCTGCCACTGATAGCGATGCGGCCAGTCCGCGCAGTGCAGCCAGTTGTCGATGCCACGCCGCAAGCCATTCGCCGTGTGCTGCGGATTCCCGCCCACGCCCATCGTGCCGACCTCCGTGCGATTGTCGCAGCGCAGATCGCCATCCTTGTCCTCGCAGAACCACAGCTTCGGCGGCTCCTGGAGCAGGATGCCGTCCTTCACGAAGGCAAAGCTGCGTGGCATGACCAGCTTGTCGAGAAACACCGTGCTCTTGTCCGCCTTGCCATCGCCATCCGTGTCCTCCAGCACCACCACGCGGCAGATCGGGTCGCCCTCGCCGCTGCCCTGCACATCCCGCATGTAGCCCTGATACTCCACCACCCAGATGCGCCCCTCGGGATCGAACTCAAAGAAGATCGGGCACTGCACCATCGGCTCACACGCCACCAGCTCCGCCCGATACCCCGGCGCCAGCTTGAAGGTCTTCGCCTCATCCTCCGCCGAAAGCACCGGTGCAGGCGGCACCTGGATGCGCTTCAGCAACTCCTCGCCCTTCTCCCAATCCGCCCAGCCGGTCAGCGCCGATGGAGGGCGTGATCGCGGACGATCGGCCGGAACCGTGCCGGTTTGAGCGGTGACTTGGCTGGTAATGAGGAGTGCGAGAACAGCGATGCGTGCGAGCATGGAGTTACTACGCGTTGCCTCATGCGGTTCTGCATGGAAGATCATTCCCATGCCCGCGAAGAAGAAAGCCAACGCCAAGCCGCTCACCGGTGCCGCTCTCATCAAAGAGGTGTGCCGCCGCATTCGCGTGGCGCGGAGCTACTGGGATGCGCACAACAATCGTGCCTGCCGGGGTGAGCGGGAGAAGGCGATGGCGCTCTATGAGACACTGAGCGAGGCGGAACGCGAGAAGGTGCCGCAGGAGCTGCGGGTGTGGCTGCGCTATCGCAGCGAGAAATACTTTGGCGATGACCGCACGCCGCCGGGAGGTGGGAAGCGATGAAGGTGGAAACGAAGAGCGGCCTGCATCCGCGCAACCGCTTCCGCACGCGCTACGACTTCCCGAAGCTCATCGCGTGCAGTCCGGCGCTGGCGGCTTTGGTGAAACCGAACGCGCATGGAGACGACAGCATCGACTACGCCGATCCACAGGCGGTGAAGGCGCTGAATCAGGCGCTGCTGAAGCATGCGTATGGCTTGCAGCACTGGGACATCCCGCGGGGTTATCTTTGTCCGCCGATCCCCGGGCGCAGTGATTACATCCATCATCTGGCGGACCTGATTTCACTGCGGCGTGGGCCGGAGGTGCGCGTGCTCGACATTGGCACTGGGGCGAATTGCATCTACCCGCTTGTTGGAGCGAGCGAGTATGGCTGGAGCTTTGTGGGCGCGGAGATCGATCCTGTGGCGCTGCGGTGGGCGAAGAAGCTCGTCGCCGTCAACCTCGCTATAGCGAAACTTGTCGAGTGCCGGTTGCAAAAGTCGGCGATGCAGTGCTTTGAAGGCATCATCAAGAATGGCGAGCGCTTTGACCTGACGATGTGCAATCCGCCGTTTCATGCGTCAGCAGCGGAAGCAGCGGCGGGAACACAGCGGAAGCAGCGCAATCTTGGCATCAAGAAGGATGCGTTGAATTTTGGCGGCAAGGCGGGTGAACTCTGGTGCGAGGGCGGCGAGGCGGCCTTCATTCGTCGCATGATCGAGGAGAGTGTGCTGTTTGCGGACCGCTGCGGGTGGTTCACGACGCTGGTTTCCAAAAGCGAGCATCTGCCGCGGCTTGAAAAGACGCTGCGGCAGGTGAAGGCGAGCGAGGTGAGGACCATCGAGATGGCGCAGGGACAGAAAAAGAGCCGCATTCTGGCCTGGAGGTTCGGCGGGTAGGGCGGATGGTCCTCCATCCGCAGCCGTGAGGACGAGGGAGGCGCGAGTGTTTCATGGCGTGATCAAAGCCCTTTGGTTCGCGAACGACGGCGCTTGGAGGACCAAGCGCCCTACCTGTGAGCGCCCTGCCCGTGACTGTGCGTTGAGGACAACACGTCCCACCACACCGTGCATCATTGCGATTGCCCATTTTTCAATCCCACGCTAAAACCAGCGCATGCCGTCATCTGCCGACGGTGAACCCAACAACACCATCTGATTATGAAAGCTCAAGACGCCAAGAAGGAAAAGAAGAAGGCTCCGCAAAAGACCATGAAGGAAAAGAAGCTCGCGAAGCAGGAGAAGAAAGCCAAGCGGTAGGCCGCACCAGCCTTGATGGCCAGTTCATCCGGCCATTGGATTCAACAGCACAGCCTGTCCGGCTGTGCTGTTTTCGTTGGGGGACCTCAAGCGCTCTTGGGTCTGGCATGGCAGGCCCAGAGCAGCACCAGCCCAAACGCAAGACACGACATCGCATCCATTGCCATCCACCAGACGGGCATGCCAGTATGAAGGTTGATGTAGGCATAGATAGGTGCCGCTGCGAGCATGATCCATGCGGAAAAAACAATCATGGGCCGGTAGCGCACGACATCGCCCGACATCATCCACATCAGCAGGCCCGTGATGATGTACACGAACGAGCCGCCGGAGCCAAGATAGCGCAGCAGCACGGAGTCGGGCAGCTTGCCCATGCCGAGGAACCAGTTCAGTTTCCCCAGCACATAATCCGGCGCGAACACCGCGCCGAGCGTTACGAGCGATATGGCTCCCGCCGTCTTGAGAAGAATGGACTGGAGACGTGGCCGACCAAGAGTGGAGGTGGATGCGTTCATGGGGGCATTCAAATCA
>DAORHS010000641.1:0-3400 GCA_035438165.1 Prosthecobacter sp. | reverse complement strand
GGCCCACTCGGTCCACGTGTCCGTGCGGCCCTCGCTGCCGTAGCCGTGGTAAATCTTGCCGCCGCCGAGGGTGTGGTAGCCGTTGGCGAGGAAGTGGCGGTTGAGGGTGAGGGTGTCCTTCATCACGCTCTGCGCCGGGTCGTTGTTGGTGTAAACGCCGGTTTCCCACGGCCGCAGGCCGCTCATCAGCGCCGCACGCGAGGGGTTGCAGGCCGGCGCGGCGCAGTGGGAGTTCGTGAACGCGGTGCCGCGTGCCACGAGGCGGTCGATGTTCGGCGTCTTCGCCTGCGGATGGCCGCCGAGGTAGCTGGTCCAGTCATTCAAATCATCGACGGCGATGAAAAGAACGTCGGGCTTCGATTCAGCGAAGGCAAAGCCGCCCAACAGCAGAAAAAGAGCGAAAAAGCGAGTCATGGCCGCCTTGAACGAGGAGGGGGCTGAAGTCTTGCAGTGAGTGGCAGATCAGGTGGAGATGCGACGTTGTAAGGACAACTATGAAGTCCCTTCTCCGTTCCACGCTGCATGGCAGCCTCGGTTTCGCCGCTGTCAGCGTGGCGGCTTATTCGATCTGGGCCTTCGTGCCGCGCACTGTGGGCGGAGAGAAGGGCATGTATGCGCTGATCGCGCTGGTTTATCTCGGCGGCGCGGGCTTGGCGATGAGCGGGCTTTTGCAGGGAGAAAACCGGCTCCGCCGCTTTTACCATATGTTTTTACCGGCGTTCTTCGGTTACGCGCTGCTGTGGAGTGTGGCGTGGTTTCTCATCAAGGAACCGCCCGGTGGCTGGAGATTGCGCGAATGGATCGGCGCGGCGGCGGGAACGTTGTTTTTCTCCTGGGTATGCTGGAACTCGCTGAAAAAGCCCGCAGGCTTCGGCATCGCGGCCTTGGTACTCTTTGCCCTGCACACACTGGGCTATTTCGTGGGTGGAAAGTGGATGTATGGCGTTCTGGGCGCCGGAATCGAGGGCTGGACGAAGCCGCAGGTCGCCATCGTGGCCAAACTGGGCTGGGGATTGTTCCATGGGCTGGGTTTCGGGGCGGGAATCGGCTTTGCACTGGGGTGGTGGCAACGGGGACGCGCTGACGCTTTGTGAATAACAAAAGACGCAAAAAACTTGCCCAGATAAACTGATACCACGTGTTGCACTCCTTCCGCCACATGCCAATGATGGGCGCTCCTTCCTGAATGAGCGACCCAATCCGGCACGAGTGCGGCATAGCAGTGGTGCGGCTGAAAAAGCCGCTTGGATACTTCTATCAAAAATACGGCAACGCCCTCTACGGCTTTGACGCTCTTCAGGCGATCATGACCAAGCAGCGCAACCGCGGCCAGGACGGCATCGGCATCGGCTGCTGCAAGCTCGACATGGCCCCCGGCCTTCCCTACATGTTCCGCGTGCGCAGCACGGAGAGCGTGGAACGCATCGCCCAGGTCTTTGAGGACGAACGCAAGGAGTTCAAACGCATCGCCCGCCGCATCGACAAGCAGCGCAAGGACGAGCGCGATCAGGAGGGCAAGGAGTTCGTCCCGTTCGAGGAGGACCCCGAGGCCATCAAACGCGAGTTCGAGATGGCGGGGGAGATTTACATTGGCCACCTGCGCTACGGAACCAGCGGCGACTTCGGCAAAGGGGCCCTGCACCCCTACATGCGCCGCACCACCTGGCCTACACGCACGCTGATGGTGATGGGCAACTTTAACCTCACCAACACCCGTGAACTCAACCAGGTGATGATGCAGCGCGGGCAGCACCCCGTCTTCGGCACGGACACGCAGAGCGTGCTCGAAGAGATCGGCTTCCAGCTCGATGAGGCGCACACCAAGCTTTACCACGAGTTGCGTGATTCCGGCATGCCGGGAGAAAACATCCCAGCGCACATCAGCACGCAACTCGATGTGACCAAGGTCGTTCAGGACTCGGCGAAGCGTTGGGACGGCGGCTATGCCATCGTTGGCGTCATCGGCAACGGCGATCTCTTCGCCATGCGCGATCCCAGCGGCATCCGGCCCTGCCATTACTACGAGAACGACGAGATCCTCGCCATCGCCTCCGAGCGCGTCGCCCTGATGTCTGTCTTCGGCGTTCTGGAGGGGGATGTCAGCGAACTTCCGCCCGCCCACGTTGCCGTGGTCAAGGCGGACGGCAGCATGAGCGTCCAAAAGTTCACGGAGCCACGGGAGTTCAAGCCCTGCTCGTTCGAGTGCATCTACTTCTCCCGCGGCAACGACTCCGCCATCTACAACCAGCGCAAGGCGCTGGGCGAACAGCTCGTGCCGCAGGTCGTGAAGGCCATCGACAACGATTTCGAGCACACCGTGCTCAGCTTCATCCCGAACACCGCCGAGACCGCCTACTTTGGCTTCCTCGACGGCCTGCGCAAAAGCCGCCGCGGCGTCGTCAAACAGGCGCTGATGGACATGATCAAAAACGGTGAGTTCGACGAAGCGAAGCTCGACGACCTCGTGCTGCGCAACTGGCCGCGCGCGGAAAAAATCGCGCTCAAGGACATCAAGATGCGCACCTTCATCGCCCAGGAAAACGGGCGTGATGCTCTCGTCTCCGGCAGCTACGACATCACCTACGGTGTCGTCACGGAGAAGGACAATCTCGTCGTCATCGACGACTCCATCGTGCGCGGCACCACGCTGAAGAAAAGCCTGCTGCGCATCCTCGCCCGCACCAATCCGAAGCGCATCATCGTCTGTTCCACCGCGCCGCAGATCCGCTATCCCGATTGCTACGGCATCGACATGGCGGAGCTGGGCAAGTTCATCGCCTTCCAGGCCGCCATCAGCCTGCTGCGCTCACGCGGCATGTCCCACGTCGTGCGCGACACCTACCTTGCCTGCAAGGCCGAGCTGAAAAAGCCGAAGGAAGAGATGCGCAACGCCGTGAAGGCCATCTATGCCCCCTTCACCGACGAGGAAATCTCCGCCAAGATCGCCCAGATGATCAGCCCCGAGGAAACGCCGTGGCACGGCACCGTCGAGGTCATTTACCAAAACATCCCCAACCTCCACCGAGCCTTGGGCTCCGAGTATGGCGACTGGTACTTCAGCGGAGATTACCCGACGCCCGGCGGCTATTCCGTCGTGAACCAGTCCTTCATCCTCTATTGTGAGGCCAAGGATGGCCGCGCTCACGAGGCGCTGTTGTAAGTAGTCCAGTTCCTGCGGAACTGGAGTCTGGGCCAACAAGGCTACTTTACCACCCCAAAAGCACACACCTCGTTCTTGTTCGCGCAGAGTCGGGTGAGGTGGAACTCGGCGCAAAGCGGCGGAGCCTCGCGTTTGAGCAGGCCGAGCAGGGGATATTCGTCGTGCCCTTTGAACTTGATCGTGACGATGAAGTTCCGCATGCGCTTCTCGCGCAGCCATTCGAGCAGCAGGTCGATGCTG
>DAORHS010000640.1:0-3406 GCA_035438165.1 Prosthecobacter sp. | reverse complement strand
CCGGTGATGACGCCGGGTTCGACGACCGCAACGCCGTCTTCGAGGGCGATCTCCTTGATCTTGTTCATGCGGGTGACGGAAAGCGCAATGCCGCCTTTCAAAGGCACCGCACCGCCGACATAACCGACACGTGCGCCCTGAGGCGTGACGGGAATCTTGTGCTCGTTCGCGAAGCGCAGCGTTTTGGAGACATCCTCGGTGCTTTGCGCATGCACGACGACATCGGGCGCGTTGGACGCGAACCATTTGTCCGTGCTGTGCGTGGCGAGGTCGGCCTGCGTCACGGAAACGCGGTCGGGGCCGAGGAGGGAAACGAGTTGATCGGCGAGGGAGGCCATCCGAGGAGACTGGCGAAGCGTAGCGTTCGCGCAACGCGTAGAATGCGATTCCCCATGCCTCCGCTGATCACAGTCACCCACCCGCGCGGGATTTACCTCCCGGAGGCCGATCTGTGGCTGGATCCGCACCGGGGGAAGGAACGGGCGTTTGTCTCGCATGCGCACAGCGATCATGTGGCGCGGCACAGCCTGACGTTTTGCTCGGAGATCACGCATCAGCTCATGGTGGTGCGGCGGGCGGCGAAAAAGTCGGGAACGGTGGTGACGCCGAAGATGCGGCAGGCCCTTGAATGGGAAGGCTGGGAGTTGCGTTTGCTGCCGGCGGGTCACATCACGGGTTCGGCCATGCTGCATCTCACGCGCAAGGCGGACGGGGCCACGCTGCTCTACACCGGCGACTACAAGCTGCGCCAGGGACTGAGCGCGGAGCGTTGTGAGCTGATGCAGGCAGACACGCTGATCATGGAGACGACGTTTGGCCTGCCGAAGTATCGATTCCCGCCCGCAGAGGATGTGATCGCCCAGATGCTGACGTTTGTGAGGGAAACGCTGAGTGACGGAGGCATTCCGGTGCTGCTGGGTTATTCGCTGGGCAAGGCGCAGGAGATTCTGTGTGCGTTACGAGGCGCTGAGCTGCCGGTGATGGTGCATCCGAGCGTGGCGCAGATCACGGAGGTGCTGGCTCCGCATCTGGGTGCGTTGCCCAGCTGGCGGCTGTTCGACGCAGGCGAGGCGGAGGGGCATGTGCTGGTGTTTCCGCCGGGCGCCAAACTCGAACTCCCCAACATGCGCACTTTGATGCTCTCGGGATGGGCGTTGCAATCGAGCGCGAAGTATCGCTATGGCGTCGATGCGGTGTTTGCGCTGAGCGATCACGCGGATCATCCCGAGCTGCACGAGACGGTGGAGCTGGTGAAACCAAGGCGAATTTACCTCGTGCACGGTTCCACGCGTGAGTTCGCGTCAGAACTGCGTTCCCGTGGATACGACGCACGCGCTCTGGGGGCGGAGGATCAGCTTGAGCTGGGTTTATCAGCCGGTTGATTCCGTTTTCTGCCGGCGTGCGAAGAAGACACGGGCGCTTTCCATGACGCCGTACGCGGTTTCCTGCGGGGTGAGTTCGGCGGTCTTGATGCGCAGGTCGGCGAGGGATTTGTAGAGCGGTTTGCGCTCAGTGAGGAGGCGTTCGAGCTTGGCCTTGGGATCTTCCTCGCCGGCGAGCAGGGGGCGGTTGTTGTTCATCGACGTGCGACGTGCGAGGCGCTCAGGATCCGCATCGAGCCAGACGATGTAGCCGAGATGGCTCAGGAGGGGCAGGTTACGCGGCTGGGTGACGATGCCGCCGCCGGTGGCGATGACGCATCCACGTTTCCCGAGCAGCGAACGCAGCGCGGCGGACTCACGCAGGCGGAATCCGGCCTCGCCTTCGGTGGCGAAGATCTCGGGGATGCTCTTCCCGGCGGTTTCGACGATGAGGTGATCGGTATCGACGATTTGAAAGCCGATCATCTGCGCGACGATGCGGCCGACCGTGGTTTTGCCGGAACCCATGAGACCGATGAGCAGGATGTTCGGCTGGCGGGGCAGGGGGGCTTCCCCTCCGGTTTGAACGAGATCCAGGATGGATGACACGAGATCAGGATCATCGCGCAGGGCGTCGAAGTAGCTCGCGTAGCGCGGTGTCCAGCCGGTGGCGTGGAGCTTGGTGTTGGAGACGCGTTTGTGACTCCAGCCGCGTTTGCGGTTCGGATCAGGTTCGCGTTCGCCGGGCAGCTTCAGGCCGAAGACAACGCACAAACGCTCCAGGCACTGGCGCTGCGTCATCTGGGCGTCGTCCACGATGTTGTAGATGCCTGCGAGGCGTTGCGTGACGAGATGAACGAGCGCTGCGGCGGCGTCATCGGCATGGATTTGATTGAGGATGCGCCCCTGACCGTGATTGCCCTCGATGGCGGCCTTGCCTTCGAGCAGATTCTTCAAAACGAAGGAGCGTCCAGGGCCATAGATGCCGGCGAGCCGGGCGACGGCGCCCTTGGCGTTCAACGCGATGTTCTCGGCTTCGCGCAGCAGACGTCCGGTGTCGCGATCGGGGTCGGCGAAGCTGGTTTCATCGACGATTTCACCGTCGGTCTGCGGATAGACGCTGGTGCTGCTGGTGTAGAGCGGAAAGGCACCGGGAAAGGCGTCCACAAGATGGCGCATGCCATCGACATAGACGGCCTGATACATCTCGGCGCCGCCACGGCCGGAACTGGCGCAATGAAGAACGGCGTCGATGCTGGCGGCGTCCAGTTTGGCGGCAAGAGCGGCGACCGCTTCGCGATTTGAGATGTCACAGGACTCGGTGCGCCAGGATTTGCAGGCGGCGAGACGCGCGGCGGATTCTGGCGAGTGCGTGAGGCCGACCACTTCATGCCCGGCGGCATGAAGGAGGTCGGTGGCGCGTTCACCGACGAATCCACAACCAGCGATGATCACCTTCATAGAGGACGGTGTTTCTGATAGTAGGCGACGAGGCCGTTGACGATGCCCTGCACGTAATCCTCGACGGCGCTGGTCTGCAGACGTCCGGCACAGAGCGTGCGGCCGGGATAATGGCCGAGCAGCAGGCGGCGATACGTTTCCTCGTTGTTCATGACGTAGGGCTCGAGGTAAACGACCGGACAGTCATAGAGGCGGTTGGCGAGCAGGTTGCGCGCATAGACATAGGAGTTGGTGCCGACGTGGCGGGCGTTCGGCGTGGTGTAAACGTAGGCGGGCAGCCCCGTGGCCAGCCGCATGCCGTTGGCGACGGCCTCCGCGAGCGGGATTTCTTCCTTATGGATGCGCGAGAAGAGACGATGGAACATTTCGAAGCGCACGTCCTGCTGTTCGAGCTCCACGGGGGCGTAGCAGCCGTTCACGAGGACGTGCATGTGGTTCATCGGTGAGAACTGGGGTGCGGTGGCATCGCCCCAGGCTTCGGCATTGAAGTGCAGGCAGAGCACGATGTCGGGTTTGATGGTGTTGTTCACCTTTTCGGCTCGCGCATGGATCTCGCTGACGCGATAAAACAACTTCTCGCTCTG
>DAORHS010000639.1:0-3416 GCA_035438165.1 Prosthecobacter sp. | reverse complement strand
CCAGAACGAGGGGGTGGGGTGCCTTCGAGCGCCGAGGGACTCCTGAATGACGCATTCTGGCGAGTGCGCCTACGGGGCTGCTTCGTCACCTTCACGTCCGGGCGTGCTTTCTGGAAGGCGGCGAGGGCGCAAGATGACCGCATGTTCTGCCAGCCTGGGGGTGAAGACTTATGCGTGGGCCTTCGCTCGTTGGGGCGCGGCCTGCCGCATCTTGGCGAGCGCGGCCAGGGCCTTGTCTTTGTCAAAGAACTCGAGCACTTGCTCGCGGCTCATGGATTCGGTTTTCTGTGCGACGGCGGCTTTCCAACGGCGCGACTCGATCACGGCATCAAAGGTTTTTGGCTTCATGGGGGCACTCGGCTTCATCGGGTTCGTTGAGCAGTTGCAGCGGGGTGAGGATACGGATTTGCGGATAGTCTTGCAACAGGTTGATGGCGTTAAATCCAGCCTCGCGCTTGATGTTGGCCAGGTGCTTGAAATTCCAGCTCACCACCAGCGGCAGCGCATGGATGGTGGCAATGGCGATGTGGCGGGCGTCATCAAGGTATTTGGGCGTAACGACCCCGGCGGCCACGTAGCATTGTGCGAGGGCTTCGGCCTCGTCGCTCAATTCCAGCAATTGAGCGGGATCGGTGAACGTGCTGGCAAAGTGGCTCTGCACTTCAGGCGGCGCGCCCATGACTTCATTGGCTGTGACGACCGAGGCGACGAAGTGATAGAGTCCGAGATCGGCAAGGCGGAACATCTCTTGCGTGGCGTCCTTCCATTCGTCATCGAAGTAGCCGCCCACCACAGAGGTGTCGAGGTAAAGGGTGGGGATGTGCATCGGCTTCATGGTGGCACGTTTCGTTGGGTTCGTCTTGGCTTTCGTTGCTTGCACAGTTTCCCGCGAGGACGCGGGAAACGGCACGCGGGACGCGCCTGCGCTCCTTCCTCACCGCGCCACCGTCACATCCGGCCGCTCTTTCTTGAAGGCGGCGATGCCTGCCTCGGTGATCTTCGGCGCGGAGCGGAGCGTCAGGGATTGGAGCTTCTTGATCTGCGCGAGAGGGAGAATGCCGGCGTCGGTGATGTCCGTGGCGGGGCTGATCTCGATCGTGTGCATTTTCTTGTGAGCAGAGAGGGCGGCGAGATCGGCGTCCATAAGAGGAGAATAGGGAGATAAATTGAGCTTCAACACCTCAAGCTCACCACACTGGAGGAGTCCCCCAAGCGCCGCCCCGGGCACGCCAAAAGTCTGGATCTCCGACACTTTTGGAAAAGCACCGAGCGCACCGAGCGCACCGAGCGCACCGAGCGCTTCGGCCGTCTGCTTGTTGTCTGGCGGTTCGAGCCGCAGTCGAGTGACTTTCGGGCATGTTTCCGCCAGTCGTTGGCATTGCGCTTTCGTGTCCTTGTCCGGCAGAACGAATCCCAGGCTGGTCAGCCCTCCCAGGTTTTTGCGGTCGGCTAACGCCACCAGCGAAACTCCAACAGGAACCTGCAGGGCCTCCAAGCCGCGAAAACCATCCAGCACGGGAAGGTCTGAGTCTTGGAAGGCAGTGCCCACCAAATTCAAATCGACGAGGGAGGGGAATCCGGCCAGCGCTCGAATCCCCTCCGCAGTCAAACGTGTGCCCTGCAAACCGAGGCGTTTGAGGTTCTTGAGGGAACTCAGAAGCGGCAGCGTGGCGCCGGTGATCCCGGGCTCTTCTTGAAGGTTCAAGGTCTCCAGAGACCGCAGCGATGTCATGTGGGTGATGCAGGCATCCGTCAGGCTGCCCTTGGAGACATACAAATACTGCAACTGGGGAAGTGAAGGCAGGATGTCGAGCATGTCGTCGCTCAACGTTTTGAGGCCGCCGATCCAAAGGTGATCGAGACTCGAAAGCCCGGCCAAAGGCTTCAGATCCGTGATGGGTTGAGGAGGACCGCTGTCGGGAAATCTGAAACTCACCAGTTCAACCACGAATTTGCCACGCGGCAGGTCGCCGATGGCGCGAATCTCACTGAACTTCTTTCCTTCGCGGATCGAGACGGTGCCGCCCATGTTCAGCACCCACTCGGCGGCTTTGCGGTCATCGCCCCGCACGAATTTCTTCGCGGACGTGTCGGCGGGTGGCGCGGGGGCGGATGGGGGACCATCCGCCTTGCCCAGCCCTTCTCGATACTCGCGCACGGTCTTCGCATCCGGCACACGATCCTTCTTCGTCAGCTCGGCTTCGAGGGTCTTGAGCCGCAGGGACAGCGGATCGGTGAGCGTCTTCAGGTTCTCGGCACGCGCGGCCACCATCTTCGCATACGCGGTGCGGTAGATGCCGCGCAGCTTTGCGAGCGCGGGAGTGGTCGTGGCGGCATCTTCGGCGGGGATCGGACAAGGAGCGGGACTTGCCAAGTCCCGGTTTGAAGATGGGGAGCTGGCAGCTCCCACTCCTTGAACCAGCTTCTTCTCCGCCTCCAGGGCGATGATGCCATCGAGATCCCCGGCCTTCTTCTCACTGGCGATCTCGCGGTCAATGCCGCCGACGTAGCCCGCATTGAGCTTCGCCACATCCGCCTCAAACGGCGCGGTGACACGCTCGGCGGTGAGCTTCACGAACTGCTCGTGCAGCACCTTCAGCTCCGGGATGGCGGCCATGGCATCCACCACCTTCGCCTGCTCCATCTGCTGCTGCTCCTGCTTCGCGGCGAGGGCGCGGAGGTCGTTCCCCTTTTCATCCACACCGATGATTTTGAGCGCCTCGGCTTCAGAGAGACCGTCGAGGTTGATGACTTCGATGTCGCGGATGTCTTCGGCACTAGAGATCTTGGAACCGCCGCCGACGTAGCGCTCATCCACCGCGCTGGCAATAAACGACGGTCCAGTACGACCGAACAGCCGCGATCCGATTGCGTAAAACTCCAAAGTTCCTTCTTCGCCGTCTTGAGGAATCGCAGGACAGGGAACTCTGTAAAGATTGACTCTTTGATCGCTGGAGTCCCACCGGAGACAACTCAGTGAACTGCCTTCGCGCTGTAGTACATAAAATTGGTCAGTGGCGTTAATCCGGACTTCGATGGATATGGGAATACCTACCGAAACTTGCCGCTTGTACCCGTGCCTAACCCCGTAGTTACCGCCGATACGCTTGTCGATTGGGATGGAGCGTTTTTTCTGCCCTAAACGAATCCACCCATCCTCAAACTTTACGCCGCTGTCGGGCTTGCGTAGATCCGCCGGCAAGTCCTCGAACTGGGTGAACACCTTCACCCACTGGCCGGGAGGGAACTTGTCGGAAGACTTGGAGGCAGGGAGAGGAGGAGACTTGGAGACGGATGGAGCCGGAGCGGTGGCAGCAACGGCGGCAGGCTGGCGCAGGTCGTTGCCCTTCTCATCCACGCCGAGAATCTTGAGCGCCTCGGCTTCGCTGAGGCCGTCGAGGTTGATGACTTGGATG
>DAORHS010000638.1:0-3425 GCA_035438165.1 Prosthecobacter sp. | reverse complement strand
AGTGGAGTGATAACAACCTCGTCACCCAGCACAGCGCCCCTATCCTCGTGAATGAAGGCAGCGAAGCTCGCAAACGCCTTGAAGCCGCCTTTGCCAACTTCCGCGCCCTTTTCCCCATCGCGTTGTGTTACTCACGCATCGTGCCGGTGGACGAGGTGGTCACGCTCACGCTGTTTTATCGCGAGGACGAGGCTTTGAAGCGTCTGATGCTCACCGAGGCGGAATCTCGTAAACTCGACCGCTTGTGGGACGAACTTCTCTTTGTCAGCGAAGCTCCGCTGAAGCAGGTGGATGCCTTCGAGCAGCTCTGGCAGTTCGCCACGCAGGATGCGAAGCCCAGTGCCTTCGAACCGATGCGCGAGCCGATCCTGAAAGCCGCTGCCGCCTTCAAAGCGCAGCAGAAGGCCGCGGATGCCGTGCAGCGCCAAGCCGTGATCGACTTCGCATCGAAGGCATGGCGTCATCCACTTACCGAACAGGAAATTACCGCGCTCAAGGCTTTCCCGCCGCGTCTGATGCTCGTGCGAGTGCTCACTTCGCCCGCGTTTTTGTATCGCGGCGAGAAAGCGCCGGAAAAAACCGGCCCGGTGAGCCCGCAGGAACTCGCGACACGCCTCAGCTATTTTCTCTGGTCTTCGCTGCCGTGTGACGAGTTGCGCTCCGCGAATCTCCAAGACCCCGCCACACTCGCCGCGCAGACCCAACGCATGCTCAAGAGCGACAAAGTGCGCCGCCTCGCCACCGAGTTCGGCTGCCAATACCTGCACGTCCGCGATGTCGCCACTCTCGACGAAAAGAGCGAGCGCCACTTCCCCACCTTCCTCGATCTCCGCGACGACATGCAGGAAGAAGTCACCCGCTTCTTCATCGACCTCATTCAAAACAACCGCAGCATCCTCAGCCTGCTCGATGCGGATCACACCTTCGTGAATGAACCGCTCGCGAAGCACTATGGCTTGGACGTCGAACGACTTTCCAAAGTCGTTCCCCAAAAACTCGAATCAGGAGATTCGAGCTACGTTCGCATCGACGGCCTCCACGCCCATGGCCGCGGCGGCATCCTCGGTTTCGCCGCGACACTGGCCAAGCAAGCCGGAGCCTCGCGCAACAGCGCCATCTTGCGCGGCACCTGGCTCAGCGAGGTCATCCTCGGTGACAAATTGCCCATTCCGCCAAAAGGCGTGCCCATTTTGCCTGAAGAAGCCCCCGCTGACCTTACGGAGCGCCAGCTCATCGAGCGGCACAGCCGCGATGAGAACTGCATGGGCTGCCACAAGCGCATCGACCCTTACGGATTCGCTCTCGAAGGCTTCGACGCCATCGGTCGTGCCCGCAAAGCCGACACCAAGACCACCTTGCCCGACGGAACCGAGGTCGATGGCCTCGCAGATCTCCGCGACTACCTGCTCATGAAGCGCCGCGATGACTTCACACGCCAGTTCTGTCGCAAACTGCTCGGCTACGCCCTCGGCCGCAGCGTGCAGCTTTCCGACAAGCCCCTGATCGAGCAAATGGTGAGGAGTGATCTCCGCATCGGCACACTCGTCGATCTGATCGTGCGCAGCCCGCAGTTCCGCGAGGTGCGGGGGAAAGAAATCATCGCCAACCATTGATTCATGAACATGAAAAGCCACCAATTTTCCCGTCGAGCCTTCCTGCGCGGCACAGGCGTCAGCATGGCGCTGCCGTGGATGGAATCGGTCAATGTTTGGGGCGATGAGCCGAAACGCAACAAGCCGGCCAGTGAGGCTCCGGTGCGCCTGTGCGTGACGTTTTCCGGCAACGGCTTTCAGTCGAAGGAATGGTGGGCGAAGGGTGAGGGCAAGGCGATGGAGTTGGGCAAGGTGCTCGCGCCGTTGAAGGAGTTTCGCGAGCGGCTGCTGTTTGTGCGCGGGCTGTATCACGAGGAGGCGAGGAAGGGGAACATCCACTCGTCACAGACGGGCAACATGCTCTCGGGAGCGCCGATTGCGTCAGGTGGGGAGATTCGCTCGGGCACGAGCTTCGATCAGATGCTGGCGCAAACGTATGGTCGCAGCACGAAGGTGCCGAGCCTCGTGCTGGCCTGCGAGAAGTCGAATCCGTCGGTGCACAAGAACTACTCGATGCTCTACAGCTCGCACATCTCGTGGAGCTCGCCGACCACGCCGACGCCGCTGGAGCTGTATCCCGCGCTCGCCTTTGATCGCCTTTTCAAAGACGATGCCTCGCCTGCCGACAAGAGCGTGCTCGATGCCGTTTTGGCCGATGCACAGGATTTGCGTCGCGACATCAGCACCAGCGACCAGCGGAAGCTCGACGAATACCTCGACAGCGTGCGCGAGGTGGAGAAGCGCATCGAAAACGCGGGCAAACGCGGCGAACTGCAAGGCTGGAGGCCCACTTTGGACAAGCCGAACATCAAACGCCCCGCCGACGGCATTCCGCAGGACATCGGCGAGCACATGCGGTTGATGATCGACCTGCTCGTGCTCGGCTTCCAGACAGACACGACGCGCATCACCACGCTGAAGCTCAACAACGACCACAGCGCCCTGCGTTTCCCGAATCTGCCGAGCGTGCAGCAGGCCGGGCACGGCATCGACTACATGATTCATCACCTGCTTTCGCACAGCGACGGTGACGACTACCTGAAGGTGAACCAGTTCTTCATGGAGCAGCTCGCCTACCTCTCCCGCAAGCTCGACAGCATTCGCGAAGGCGAACGCACCCTGCTGGACAACACGATGATCATGCACTGCTCCAGCATGATGGTCGGAGCGAAGCACAACAACGACGAGCTGCCCGTCATCGTGCTCGGTGGCGCGGCCGGGCGTCTGAAGGGCGGACGTGTCGTCGATTACAAGGACAAGCCCGAGCGCCAGCTCTGCCGCCTGTTCATGTCGATGATGGACAAGATGGACGTGCATCCCAAGGTGTTTGGCGATGCGACAAAGATGTTGGAAGAGGTGTGACGACTCGTCGTTTCCCTCGTTCACATTTCATCGCCCATGCCCGTCATCACCGCCGACAAACTTCAATCCTCCTACGATGTCGTTATCGTCGGCTCCGGCGCGGGCGGAGGGCAGACGGCTTACACACTGACGATGGAGGGCGTGAAGGTGCTCGTGATGGAGGCCGGGAGGTCGTTTGATGTGCAAACCGAGGTGGCGATGCTGCAACTGCCGAGTCATGCACCTCTGCGCGGTGAAAAGACGCCGGACAAGCAATACGGCTTCCACGATTGCTCGATCAACAGCGGCTGGGACATTACCGGCGAGCCCTACACGAACGCGAATCCGGCGACGCCGTTCCAATGGTGGCGGCAGCGCATGATGGGCGGGCGCACGAACCACTGGGGGCGCATCTCGCTGCGCAACGGGCCTTACGATTTCAAGCCGCGTGCACGTTTTGGCCTCGGCTTCGACTGGCCCATCGGTTATGAC
>DAORHS010000637.1:0-3432 GCA_035438165.1 Prosthecobacter sp. | reverse complement strand
CAGCATTTGTATCCGGCGGAGGGCTTGCACGACGGCCAGGCGGCCACGACGAGCGATGGCTGCATCGAGATCGAGGACTCGCGCGGCATTCACTTCGAAAACTGCGAGATCGCGCACACCGGCCTGCATGGCATCTGGTTCAAAAACGGCTGCGCGGACTCCTCGGTGAAGCATTGCCACCTCCACGATCTCGGCGGCGGCGGGGTGTATGTCGGCGAAACCGGACGGCCTAATGAAGAGCGCGTAAATCATCACATCGTCGTCGATGACTGCATCATCCAGCACGGTGGACGACTGCACCCAAGTGCCTGCGGTGTGGTCTTCACGCACACGCAGCATTGCGCGGTCACGCATTGCGACATTGGCGACTTTTACTACACCGGTATCAGCGCCGGATGGAACTGGGGCTACGGCGACACCGCATCGCGTGAGACGCTCGTCGAGAACAATCACATCCATCATCTCGGCTGGGCATATTTGAGCGACATGGGTGGCTTTTACGGCCTCGGCACCTCGCCCGGCACGATCATTCGCGGCAATCACGTCCATCACATCGCCAGCCATCGCTACGGCGGCTGGGGGCTCTACAATGACGAAGGCGCCACCGACACGCTGATGGAAAACAACCTCGTGCATGACACTTGGAACGCGGGCTTTCACCAGCACTATGGCTACTTCAACACCGTGCGGAACAACATCTTCGCCTTCGGCAACTCGGCGCAGATCCAGGCCTCCCGCAACGAGGCGCGACTGCGCTTCCGCTACCTGAACAACATCGTCGTGTGGGACCCCGCGTCGCCGCTGCTCGATGGCGGCGAGTGGAACTGGAAGTTCTTCGACAAGCCCGAGCGCGGCGATCCGAAAGACAGCCTCGTCTTCCGCAAAAACCTCTACTGGCCCACCGACGGCAAAATCCCCGAGAAACTCACGAAGACGCACTACACCTGGGATGAATGGCGCAAGATGGGCCGCGACCGCGAAAGCCAGTTCGCCGATCCGATGTTCCAAGACCTCGCCAAACGCGACTTCCGCCTCAAACCCGGCTCACCCGCCGAAAAAATCGGCTTCAAGCCTTGGGATCTCACGCTTGCCGGAGTGCGCAAAACCAACGCGAAGTGGCAAGAACTCGCCGCCAAGGGCCACGACTACCCCAATTGGCAAACCGATGCCAAACCCTGGCCCGCGCCGCCTTACAAGGTCGATCAAACCTTCGAGCGCGTCGCGCTGGGCATAATCGGCATCCGCAACGCCAAGTATGAACACGAAAACAAAGGCGAAAGCATCGGCGTCACCGATGAAGCTTCTTCCCCCATCCCTCTGGTCTCCGGTAAAACCACTGCCAACAATAGCCAACCATCGCAAACTACCGCAAACCTTCCTTCCAAGCGCAGCCTCAAAGTACAGGACGCCCCCGGCTTGAAACACAGCTACGATCCTGTGCTCGACATCTACGCGAAATGGGATTCCGGCACCTTCCATGTCGGCTTCGACATCATGGCCCAGCCCGGAGCCGACTGGTTCTTCGAGATGCGGGATTGCAACGGCGGCGAGTTCGCCGCGGGTCCGTATCTCCGCTGGCAAAAGGGCACCCTCGTCGCCAACAACGCGCCCAGCCAAAAACTCGCCGACGTGAAACCCGGCGAATGGCTCCGCATCGAAATCACCGCCACCACCGGCAACGGCAAGTATGACGTGACGCTCACGCGCCAAGACGGCACCAAGACCGAGTTCAAAGCGATCCCCTGCAAACCCACCTGGACCACCGCCAGCTACCTCCTCTTCAGCGCCCTCGGCACGACGAAAACCGCGTTCTTCATCGACAATCTGAAGTTGGAGCAGCGGTACCAGCCATGAAGAGCGGCATCCAGATCAGCGCCGACGACGGTCCCAACCAGGTCCCCCTCACCATCCCGACCGCGGCCGCGTCACCGGCGTCGTCCTCGGAGGCAAGGACAAAGCACCCTCTACGCCTTATGCATGACCAAGATCTGGAAACGTAAGATCCAGCAGCACACGCTCGGTGCGTGGAGCCCGTGGACGAAGGTGGTGTCGAACAAGCTGTAGCTTTGACCGCCCAAACCGCCCGCTTGCGCACCCAGAATGAAAAAGTATGCTCAGCGCATGACACTCGTTCTCGAACTCCCGGATGCCTGGAAGCGCCTGCTCGGCCTCGACACAGCCGATGCACCTGCACGCGCCCGCGAGATGCTGATCACGGAGAGCTACCGCGAAGGCAGGCTTTCTCGTGGGCAGGCGGCGGAGATGCTCGGACTGGGTTTCCACGAGGCCGAAGCCTTTTTCAAGCGGCACGGCGCGGAGCAGCAGCCGAGCTGGGAGGAACTGGAGGCCAGTGCTGACAAACTCCGCGCGGCTCTCCAGTCATGAGCGCGCAAGGCGTCGTCGTGGCGGATACCACGCCGCTGAATTACCTCGTCCTCATTGGACAGACGGATGTTCTGCATCGGTTGTTTGGCGAGGTGATGATTCCAGAGGCGGTGCTCACGGAGCTTCGCCATCCCAAAGCACCAGCCGCCGTCACTGCATGGCTGCAAAATCTGCCGCACTGGCTTCGAGTCGTGAAAGTAGCGCAGGTGGACGACACCATCCAGCTCGGCCAGGGCGAGACCGAAGCCATCAGCCTCGCCATGGAAAAGCAGGTCTCCATCGTGCTCATGGACGAACGCCGGGGCCGTGCCGCAGCGGAAACTCGCGGCTTGCTCCCCATCGGCACCTTGAACATCCTCGATCTGGCGGACGAACGCGGCATTCTCGACGGTGTCACCTCGCTCAACGACCTCAAGCAAACCACGTTCCGTGCCGACAAAGAGCTCCTGGATCGCTTTGAGGAGCGGATGATGGCTCGAAAAGCGTGACAGTCGCCACCGGGATGTCTGCACGCTCTGGCGCAGCATCTTGACCTCACTTCTTCAGCAGAACTTCGCCTTCACCACGCTTTGAATCTCCGGCGGGGCTGGAAGCTGGTTTTGGTAGAAAGTGTAGGAGTTGATGGCGGTGAGATAGCCGTCGTTTTTCGTCGCGGAGCCGACCCAGGCATCGGAGGGCAGTGTGCCGACGGTGCGTTTGACGAAGTCTGCGTGCGACAGGCTCACATTCGGCGTGAAGTGGATCACCTTGCCGTTCTGCACGATGATCAACACATAGTAGCCATCCTGGATTTTATACTTCTCGTCGGGCGGTTTCATGACAGGTGAGGAGAGCAGACCGATTCCGGCGTCCGGGTCAAGTTTCTTGCCTCACCCATCCCACCCGCGCCACAGCCACACGAGCGTGTCGGCGAGCGTGTGCTCGAAGACGTAGCGGTAGTGGTAGGACGAACTCGACGAAGTGAGCCACGAGATCGCGAAACGCGAGAACTACCAACTAGAGCCTGTTATTAACTTTTGGGGAAGAGAGAAGACAGCATGAGGGTGG
>DAORHS010000636.1:0-3436 GCA_035438165.1 Prosthecobacter sp. | reverse complement strand
CGGCAAGGCCACGCGCTTCAGCGGCGCAAACGACCACGGCAGCGGCTTCGGGCCTTCGTCCTTCTTTGCCAGAGCCATCCCCGCCAATGCCAGCAGCATGAGCAGAGCCTTCGATCCAGTTCTCAGAGCGGGAAAATTCACCCCCAAACTACACCACTCACCCCGCCGAGCTTTCATCCCCGCCATCTGTCGTTCGACATTCGTCATTCTGGTTTCGTCATTCCCCTCCCACCCCTTTGTGAATTTTTTCACAAATCCCGGTTGCCGCGCCTTTTCGCACTGGAATACTGCGCCCCATGGCCCCCCCCGTCCAGTATCTCCCCGGCAAAGAACCGCATGCGCGCGAGAAGCGCCTCATCTTCAAAAACATCGACCGCGTCGGCTACGATCCGTCCATCGAGTGCTACCTGAAGGACGGCGGTTACGAGCAGCTCAAGAAGGCGCTCAAGATGGAGCGCAGCGCCATCACCAACGAGGTCAAAGCCAGCGGACTCCGCGGTCGTGGCGGCGCGGGTTTCCCGACCGGAGTGAAGTGGGGCTTCATTCCGCCGACGAACACCAAGCCGGTCTATCTCATCTGCAACGCGGACGAATCCGAGCCCGGCACCTTCAAGGACCGCTACATCATGCATCAGGATCCTCATCAGTTGATCGAGGGCATGACGATCTCCTGTTTCGCCGTGAACGCGAAGCTGTCCTACATCTACATTCGCGAGGAATTCCCCGAAGCCGCCAAGATCCTCGAAAAAGCCATCGCCGAAGCGCACGCGAAGGGCTTCCTCGGCAAGAACATCCTCGGCTCCGGCTTCGACTGCGAGATCTTCGTCCATCGCGGTGCCGGTGCCTACATCTGCGGTGAAGAAACCGGCCTCATCGAGTCCCTCGAAGGCAAGCGCCCCTACCCGCGCATCAAGCCGCCGTATTTCCCCGCCGCGCTCGGCCTCTACATGAGCCCGACCATCGTGAACAACGTCGAGTCCCTCTGCCACGTGAAGCACATTATCGAGATGGGCGGTGCGGAATACGCCAAGCTCGGCACGCCCAACAACACCGGCACCCGCATCCTCTGCGTCAGCGGCGACGTGCAGAAGCCCGGCTACTACGAAGTCGAAGTCGGCAAGGTGACCATGGGCGAGGTCATCGACACCCTCTGCGGCGGTCTCAAACCCGGTCGCAAATTGAAAGCCATCATCCCTGGCGGCAGTTCCTCCAAAGTGCTGCGTGCCGATGAGAAGTACAAGCTCAAGGACGGTCGTGAGATCGGCATCATGGACATCCCGATGGACTTCGACACCATGGCCCAGTGCGGCACCATGGCCGGCTCCGGCGGCGTCATCATCATGGACGACAGCCGCAGCATGACCTGGGTCATCAACAACCTCAACGCCTTCTACGCCCACGAATCCTGCGGCCAATGCACGCCCTGCCGCGAAGGCAGCCTGTGGATGAAAAAGATCAGCGACCGCATCGTCGCCGGCGACGCCAGCCCCGACGACGTGGACACTCTGGAAACCGTCGCCAATCAGATCGAAGGCAAAACCATCTGCGCCTTCGGCGAAGCCGCCTCCTGGCCCACCCAAAGCTTCATCAAGAAATTCCGCGACGAACTCAAAGGCGACTGCAAACCCGACCTCGCTGGCAAGATCGTCAACGAAGAGTCCCTCGTCGCTGCGGCGGGGTTGGTTGTTTAACAGCGGAGCACCGACGAGTCGTCGGCTTTCATTCGGATCTCGACATTCATGACGTTCATCGGGTAAAACCCTGGCATGAACGACGAACGGCGCATTGACCGCATGCGAGGCTGCGCATGTCTGGGAAAACTCGTGCTTGGAGTAATCGCTGCGGCATTGGCTGTCTATTGCGTGCTCAATATGAACCGCTGTTCTATGACCATATGTTATGCACCTTCTGGAGATCAGCGAATGGTCAGAGATCTCAAAATCGCGATCACCGCCTATGTGGTGGAAAGCAATCGCTTTCCCATCCTGGAGCCGGCTTCGCCCGGCCTCGACGTTTCCGTCCGTTCAAGAGGCATCATGCTGCCTATACTCGGCGGAAAAGAAGACGCGGTGCTCAACCCCAAAAGCATCATATTCATCGACCTTCCACGAGCCAAAGACCGCAAATTTGGACTCTGGCAGGACGGCAGCGAATGGATGCTCAGTGATGTCTGGGGCGAGCCTTATCACATCATTTTCGACACCAGCGAAGACAACGTGATCGCCAATCCCGAGTTCGGCGCGGACCAGACTGACCCGACATATGCGGAGAAGTGCAAACTCAACCCACCACCAGCCACAATCCAAAGCAGCGTGCTCATCTACTCCTCTGGCAAAGATCGTGATCCCAAGACCTGGCACGACAACATCTGTTCGTGGCGCAATTGAGCGAACACCGTAGGCCGGGTGTGGCGACAGCCCGCCCGGCTGTTTGAGCGAGCGCTGCAAGACGAGCGGGCTGTCGCCACACTCGTCCTACATCCAAGCACCTCACTCCGCCTTCCTCACCACCCGCACCGCGTAGATCTTCTCTGTCAGCGCTGACAGCTTCACCGGCTCCTTGTCATCCCGCAGCGGATCGCGCGCCAGATACTCCTCATCGTCCTTCCCCACGATGACGCACCAATGCTGGATGCCGCCGAGGAGGAAATACTTCACCACGGGATAGCCCCCAGATGCCAAAGCCTCGTCCATCACGGCATGACTGGGGCGTTGATGATATTCCGCAGTGAGTTTGCCATCGGTCACTTTCGGCAGCGCATTCCACACCACCCAGCCTTGCGGCAGAAAGCCATCCTCCTTCTTCAAGCGCTCGTTCAGCTCCTTCGGCGTCAGTTTCACGCCCAGATTCGAGCAGGCCATCGCCACGCTCGTCACGAGGCAGCCATGACTGCCCAGCGTGCAGTCGGAGGGGCCGAGCTGATCGGACGCCCAGCGCTTGTCCTTTTGCAAATGCGTCTTCCCACCATCCGGCAACCGGATGCGCAAATCTTTGCCACCCACGGACGAAATCGCCGGAGCCATGCGCGCCCAGCACGTCCGCAGCATCACACAACTGGTCGCCACGATCACCAGCACCAGCAGCCCGATGATGGCGCAACGACGCATGGCAGCGGATCAATGCTTCGCCGCCTCTTTCTTCTCGCCGTGCGGAGCTTCGTTTGCGTGCGCGTCGCCATGCTCTTCGGCGTGCGCCTTGTGCATGCCTTCATGAAGCACCTGGGTTTCCTTCCAGGAGTGCTTCCCGCAGGAAGCGGAACCAAGGGCGATGACAGCGGCGCAGAGGAGGATCGAGACGTTTTTCATGAGGGATTTGGGTCCGCCATCCTATCGGGAGAGGCCTGTCGTGCAAATGGCAATTCACCGCAGGAATGGAGCGCGAGTATGGCGAGGCCTACTCGCCACTTGCGGCACCCAGCGCCCTCAATTCGCCATGT
>DAORHS010000635.1:0-3438 GCA_035438165.1 Prosthecobacter sp. | reverse complement strand
GCCATTGGGTGACTGGCTGGCGGACTTTGCGTTCACAGCTTCTGGGTCGTCGTGGTGGCAGCGCGCAGGCGGCGATCTGCGCGCCCATTCGCCGCACCAGTTCACGCTGCGCGGCCGCATCCATCAATCCCTGTGCCGCACTGAGCACGAGCCACAACGCCTGGGTCTGCTCCAGGCAGATGCTCAGGCTGATGCGCACCCCTACGGCTGCCTGCACTTCACCGCCAGCCACGGCGGCCACTGCGAGCCGCTCCTGCTCCACCAGCGAGCAGGCCATGAACAGCGCGGCGATCTCCTGCTGTGCTGTCTCCGGTGTGTGACTTTGCAACAGCTCGCCACGCGCCACCTGGAGTTTGAGCTCGCGGTAAAACACCTCCTGCTCCCAGCGCCGTGTATAGAGTTCGATGAGCTGCCCGGCGCTGGCCTGCGCCACGCCCAGGCTGGTCCACAGGCGCACCGCCACCCACTCATTTTGTGCGCGGCTCCACACACGCCCGCGCACTTCGCGCACGAGGAGTGTTTTGCGCACCAGGCGCTGCTTGAGCTTGTCGCGCAGGGCCACCTCCACCAGCGCGGAACCATCGGCGAGCAGCGTGCGCACCTGGACGGCGAGATTGGTTCTCACCCGCACGAGGTAGTGTTGTTCTTTGGCCTCCGCGCAGTGCCTGGCGCGTAGCCTTCATCGCTATCATTTCGCCTCCACAAACAACAACCGCAGCATCTGCGCGTCATTCGGCTTCGAGTCCTTCGCCAGGCGCACGATGACGAGCTTCATCGACGGCACGATGTAGAGGCGCTGGCCGTAGGAGCCGATGCAGGCGATGAGATCGGCGGGCGCGTTGCGGCAGAGGCAGGCGTTGCGCCAGGACTGGGCGGGCCATTTTTTGTCGAGCATGTCCTCCACATCGACCTCGCGGGCGGACTTGGATTCGGCGGCGTGGTTGTTCCAGAAACCGAAGCCGTAGGCACGGTTCGCGTCGCTGGATCTGATCTTGGAGAGGATGTCCTCGTGCTTGAGCACCCATCCGCCGAGTTCCGACCACTGGCGGGCGGTCTGCATGAAGCCGGCGGCAAGCAGCGGCGCGCCGTGCTGGTCCGGCAGGTAGCGCTGGGCACCGAGATCGAGCGGGGCGAGGACCTTGCGTTCGAGATAGCGGGTCGGGGTCTGCTTTTTTTCGCGCAGCTTCCGTGCGAGCAGTTCGTGATACACCTGCAGGGCCGCGGGTCCGTAGATGAAGGACCTGCCCGTCGTGCCGACGAGCGAGGCCTTCAGCGCCGAGGCGGTGCGGTCCTTGTAGCTGTTCTCATGCAGGCCGAAGAGCGGCTCCATGCCGCTGCTGAAGTCGAGAAGCTGCCGCACGGTGATCTTGCTGCGGCGCTTGTCGTCCTGCCACTCGGTGATCGTGTCGCTCACACGGTCGTCCAGTTTGAACAGGCCGTCCTTCTCCGCCGCGAACGCAGTGAGGCACCAGAAGGCCTTCGTGCCGCTGTAGATGCGGTGCGGCTCGCGCTTCGTGTGGCCGTTGGTGCAGGACTCATGCAGGATCTTGCCGTTTTGCTTGATCAACAGCGCATGACCGCCATGCGCCGCCGAATACGCCGCCACCGCCTGAATGCGCTCCACCGGCAGCGGCTCGACGGCGGGCGATTGGTTGAAGAAGGAAAGGAATGCCAGGAAGCGCGTCACGCGGCCATTATAAACCATCGCGAGCCTCCTGGCATCTGCCGTGTTGCGACAACCCCTCACCCGACCTCTCCCCGAAGGAACTTGTCATGCAACGCTACTGATGGACGGGGAGAGGGGAATCGCGTTGACTGCTTCGAATCGTTTGCGAATGGGCTCGAATCCTTTCTCCCTCTCCCCGTCCTGGATGTGATCTGCTCCATGATTGCCTTCGGGGAGAGGGCCGGGGGTGAGGGGTGGTGGCCATGTGAAGGTGGACAATCCGCCTTTGCGCCCCATCGTCCGCCGCATGCGCATCCTCCTCGTCGAAGACCAGGCCAAACTGCTGTCCTTTGCCAAAAAGGGCCTCGAAGAGCAGGGCATCCAGGTGGACGCCATCAGCGACGGCGATGAGGCCTGGGAAATGGCGACCACCGTGCCCTACGATGCGCTCGTGCTCGACATCATGGTGCCGGGCCGCGACGGGCTGAGCATCCTGCGCGGCCTGCGGGAAAAGCGCAACAACGTGCCGGTCATCCTGCTCACCGCACGCTCCACGCTGCCGGAAAAAATTGAGGGCCTGAACCTCGGTGCGGATGATTACATGACGAAGCCCTTCTTCGTCGAGGAGCTGGCCGCGCGGCTGCACACCGTGGTGCGCCGCAAGGCGGGCGACTCCAGTCATCTGCTGCGCGTGGAAGATCTCTGCATGAACCTTCTTGAGCGAAAGGTGAGCCGCGACGGCGCCGACATCGAACTGAGCACGCGCGAGTTCGAACTGCTGGAGCACCTGATGCGCAGCCCTGGCCGCGTGTTTGGCCGCATGCAGATCTATGAGCACGTCTGGGGCTACAACATGGACCCTGAAACAAACCTCGTGGAGGTGTACATCCAGCGTCTGCGCTCGAAGATCGACAAGGAGCACGACAAAAAGCTCATCCGCACCGTGCGCGGTGTCGGTTATGCGCTGGGCGGAGCGTGATCAGCGCATCGGCATGGCCAGCGGACCCATGGGAGGCATCTGCGGGCGCGGATCACGGACATTGTCGGGAACCTGACCGGAAAGGGCTTCCGCCTGGGTTTCACGCAGGGTTTTGGGTGGAGAAGGGTCCGATAACGCGGAGCAGCCGGGCAACAAGGCTGCGGCAAGGAGAAGGATCAGGCCTGGGTGTGCTTGTTTCATGGTGGGATGCCGACGGGTGAAAACGCAGCAGTCATGAGATCACTTGGGCAGCCGTGCGTTCAAATCATCGACATACTTGCGGTCATCCGCGCTGAGACTTTCCAGCGGCACCTCGACGGGCTTTTTGTTCACCAGCAGGCGCACCTTGCCCTCGCGGATGAGCGTGGGTTTGTCGGGCAGCTTGGCGGGCGGGGCCTTCTCCACCGCCTCCCGTGCGGCGGCCGGGTTCGCAGCGTCGAATTCGATCACGGACTCCTCGAAGGTGATGATGGTGCCCAGCAGCGACCTGCCATCCGTGCTCTTCCACTGCCGTGGCTCCCCAAGCATGAAGTAGGACGTGAGCTTCGTCTTGGTCGGCGCGGCTGGCTTGGTGGCGTTGTTGATGCTGACCCCGCTGTTGCCACCGCTGCCGTTGATGGTGCGGGTCTCAAACTTCTTGCCGGTGGTGGGATTGACCACCTGGGCGCTGAGCGGCAGCGCCAGGGCGAAAACGAAGAGAAGCGCTTTCATGACGGGAAGCTATCACGACCGTCCGGCGGTCCGCAATGACGATTACGAAGCGTCCAGCGCGACGTAGTCGATGGCCTTCAAG
>DAORHS010000634.1:0-3441 GCA_035438165.1 Prosthecobacter sp. | reverse complement strand
CGGCTCGCAGGAGAAGATCGACGCGTGGTTCGACGCCAAGACCAAAGGGCTCAACGACTGGCAGAAGCAGGCGCTGCGCGAGCAGTGGGGCACGATGCAGAAGGTGCTGAGCTCACGCTCCCGCATGGAGCGGGTGGTGGAGGACATCGTCTTCGACTTCGGCGTGAAACCCCGCCTCGCCAGCGAACGCGGGAACGCCATCCTGGTGGCCTCCAGCATCTACGAGGCGGTGAAGTACCACGAACTGTTCCAAAAGACCGTCTTCAAAGGACGCTGCGCGGTGGTGACCTCCTACAATCCGCTGGCGAGGGACGTGACGCTGGAGGAGACGGGCGAGAACACGGAGACGGAGAAGCAGTTCATCTACACGAGATACATGGAGCTGCTGAAGGACGTGGAGCCAGCACCCAACAAATCGAAGACCGAGACCTACGAGGATGCGATGAAGAAGCAGTTCATCGTCCATCCTTCCCAGATGCGGCTGCTCGTCGTGGTGGACAAATTGCTGACCGGCTTTGACGCGCCAAGCTGCACCTATCTTTACATCGACAAGTCGATGCAGGATCATGGGCTGTTCCAGGCGATCTGCCGCACCAACCGGCTGGATGGTGAGGACAAGAGCTTCGGCTACATTGTGGACTACAAGGATCTCTTCAAGAAGCTGGTCAACGAGAAGGGAACCGGGGCGCTCCAGGTCTATACCTCGGAGCTGGATGAATCTGCTCCCGGTGCGTCTCCGGAGATTCTGATGCAGGACCGCCTGAAGAAGGGACGCGAGCGGCTGGATGCCGCACTCGAAACGATGGCCATGCTCTGCGAGCCGGTGGACATGCCGCAGGGTGAGCTGGAGCACATCCATTACTTCTGCGGGAACACCGAGATCACCGACGACCTCAAGGAACATGAGCCGCAGCGCGCGGCTCTATACAAAGGCACGGCGGCGCTGCTGCGCGCCTACGCCAACATCGCCGACGACCTGCCGCATGCAGGCTACACTGACGGGCAGATCAAACGCGTCGCGGGAGAGGTGGAGCGCTATGTGAAGCTGCGGGAGGTCATCCGCAAAGCCAGCGGCGAAACGATCGACCTCAAAGCCTACGAGGCCGACATGCGGCATCTGATTGACACCTACATCGAAGCGAAGGAACCGAAGAAGACCTCGCACTTTGACGAGATCGGCCTGCTGGAGGTGATCGTGAACAGCGGGATGGCGGAGGCGATTGCAGGAATGCCGGAAGGCATCAAGAGCAACCCTTCGGCGGTGGCGGAGACGATTGCCAACAACGTGCGCAGCAAGATCGTGCAGGAGCAGCTCAACAACCCGGCCTTCTACGAAAAGATGTCAGAGCTGCTGAAGGAGATCATCGCCGATCTGCGGGCGAAGCGGATCAGCTACGAGCAGTTCCTCAAGCAGATGGCGGAGCTGGCGAAGCAGGTGCATGCGGGAACCAGCGCAACAACATCTCCAAAACTGAACACGCCCGGCAAGCGGGCGCTGTATGACAACCTCCTTCCAAAGGCATCTTCTCAAGATGGAGCAGTGGTGGGCGAGGCTGTCGCAGCCTACGGTGCCGATCTGGATGCCAGGCACGCCCTGAACCTGGTCTTGAAGATCGATGAGGTGGTGAAGCTGGTTCGACCTGCCGGGTGGCGTGGCATCAAGGCCCGTGAAAACGTCATCAAGGCTGCGATCAAGCCGCTCTTGAACGACGACAAGAACGAGGTGGAGCGCATCTTCCTCATACTCGTTGCCCAAAAGGAGTACTGATGACCCAGGAACTCCAGCTCGGCGAGGTGGCGGTGGATGTCGTGCAGAAGGACATCAAGAACTTGCACCTGAGCGTTCATCCTCCCACCGGAAGGGTGACCATTTCGGCTCCCACGCGGATGAAACTCGACGCGATCCGGGTGTTTGCCATCACCAAGCTGGGCTGGATCAAGCAGCAGCAGGCGAAGCAACGCGCCCAGATGCGTGAAACACCCCGTGACTACGTGGAGAGGGAGAGCCACTACTTGTGGGGCAGGCGTTATCTGATGTCCGTCCTTGAGGAGGAGGGGCCGACGTGTGTGGAGGTCTCCGGTAATCGCATCAAGCTGCATGTCCGGCCAGGGACGTTACCGGCCAAACGCCACGCCATCATGGACCAATGGTATCGATCTGAACTGAAGCAGGCCTTGGTGCCCCTGCTGACGAAGTGGGAGAAGATCATCGGCGTCAAAGCGGCCAAAGTCTTTGTGCAGCGCATGAAAACGAAGTGGGGAAGTTGCAATCACCGCAGTGGAACAGTGCGGTTCAACACGGACCTCGCCAAGAAACCGCCTGAATGCCTCGAATACCTCGTGGTTCATGAACTGGTGCATCTGCTGGAACACACGCACAACGCCCGGTTCGTGTCGTTGATGGATCACTACCTCTCCAAATGGCGGACGCATCAGCAGGCCTTGAACAATCTGCCTGTCCGCCACGAAGCGTGGAGCTGCTAAGCACAGGCATTTGACCACCTTGGTGGAGCTGCTGTGTGCGTCCTCATCCATCAAGCCCTGTGCCGCGTCCAGCACGAGCCACAGCGCCTGGGGCTGCTCCAGGCTGATGCGCAGCGCTCCCGCCGCCTGCGAGCCTCATTTTGCCACGATCAGAAATCGCGGCTGAGTCCGATCAGCACACCGAGCGAGTCGAGACCGGGATTCGGATTGGTCTGGCCGCCGTTCGAGTGATGCTGAAACATCGCGCTGGCGCGGACGGACCAGGTTTCCGTCAGCACGCGTGACACGCCGAGCTGGCCGTACCAGTTCAGTGTGAAGTCCTGCCCCTGACCCCCGGGAACATTTTGAGCGTCCACCCAGCCGATGCCGCCACCGATGGCGCCAAACACACTCCAGGTCACGGTCGGATCCCACCATTCGATGGATGGCGCACCGGAAAAGCCGAGGTAACGATTTTCCGAGCCGGTCTCAAACCAGTTTGCCATGGCGGTGACTTTGTTGCGCAGGGTGATTCTGGAGCCGTTGGCAAAGTCGAAGCCAAAAACCTCCCGTGAACGCCACGAAACCATGAACGGCACGATGCGGTAGTTGAAGGACGTGTCACCGCCGGCCTTCCAGAGCATGCCGGTTTCGAAGTCAAAGCTGTTTTGATTCCAGGGCTTGAGTTCGGCTGGTGCGGACTGGGAAAAAGCGGTCGTGCTGAGCAGCAGCGTGCAGATGAGACAGGTCAAGAGGCGGGTCATGCCCCCATGCTATCGCCGGTCGTTGCAATTTCCAGCGAGGGGTTATTGGCCACCGGGGCACCGCGCTTCATATCCAGCCTTCCATGCCTGCCAACCTGCCAACGATCTGCTGTCTCTCGGTGAAGTCCTGCTGCGGCGTCTTGATCCCGGCGACAGAGCACCTGAACTGCCATTGAAAGCTTCAGAACAAATGGCACAGGGTTGAAGAACACTT
>DAORHS010000633.1:0-3442 GCA_035438165.1 Prosthecobacter sp. | reverse complement strand
GGCTGCCGGAAGCCCTCGGCGCTCTTCCAACCTTCCGCAAAATGCGCCGGAGGAGCCGCACCGCTGATGAGGAAGACCCAGACGTAGTCTTTGCCAAATTTTTCACCCCAGCGCACGTCGTGCAACGTCGTCTCCACCGGCTGTTCAAGCGCCTTGTGCACTCGGTGCGTGAGCATGCCGTCCAGACCGGCACATTCATCGACTTCATTGAAATGCAGCATCGGCAGGCCTTCGAACAGCGTGCGTTTGCGGTCGCGCGACTTCACCGGCGGGCGGTCCGTGTTGTTCAGCATGCCTTCGACGAGATCGCTCGCAGGCAGGAGATCCTTCAAGCCCTGCTGATACTGGATGCCGATGGCGTCGCAGCCGAAGTCATCCGCGATGCGCAGCGCGGCGGCGTACATCTTGCACTGGAGCCTCACCTGATCACGCGTGAGCTGCGTGGCATGGTCATCGCCGAGCTGGAAGGTCATGCCGTGCTTCACCACCCAGGTGTGAATCGCGAGCGCGTCCGAATCGCTCACCTGCATGGCCTCGTGATAGAGAGCCGACTGGCTGAGCCGCTCTTTGAACACCCCGCAGGCGTGCAGCGCGTGATCGGGGATGATCGCGTTGAACATGCCCATGCAGCCCTCATCAAAGATGCCCATGATCGCCTTGTCAGTGACAAGCTGTCCCGCCAGATCTTTGCCGAGCGCCGCTGCTTTCGCCGGCACCTTCACCTTCTCCAGCGGCTTCACATGACTGAGATCATGCGTGATACCGCCCGACTTCAGCCACTGCTTCAGCTTGGTTTTGAAAAATGCGTCCGTGAAATCCTCGCTCCAAAGCGTCGAGTACTTCACGCCCGCCTTCGTGAGCGAGCCGTTCAGATTGAGCATGCCCACCAAACCCGGCCATTGACCGCTCCAGTTCGCCACGGTCAAAATCGGACCTCGATGCGTGGTCAATCCCGCCAGGACGTGATGCGAATACTGCCACACCGCCTCCGCGACGATCAGCGGCGCCTCGGGATCGATGCCTCGAAACACCTCGATGCCCATCTTCTGCGAGTCGATGAACCCGTGCTTCTTCGTCGGGTCCACGGCGTGCGCACGTTTGACCTGCCAGCCTTCGGCTTTGAGCGCCGCTTCCAGCGCGGCCTCCATGGCCTGCTGGGCCGGCCAGCATGTTTGATTGGCGGAAAGGCGCAGGTCACCGCTGGCCACGAGCTGTACGATTTTGGATTTGGCTGGCATACCCCGCATCTTAGGCATGAGTGATGCAGATCACCAGCACAACTGACAAGCCGGGTCAGATGAGCATCCTTAGCACCCAGATGACCATCCTTGATCTCGGGGGATCACTTCGGTGCCAAACGAAACCGCTCATCATCCCAGACAAACGGCGAGCGTTTGCCAAGCAGGAGGTCGTAGATGGTGTGGTTCGTCTTCATCATCTCGGCCAGCATGTCTTTCCAAGGTCGATCCGCCACGCTGATGAGGCCGGTATTGTAGCTCTCGCCGTTGTATTGGCTGAACCAGCGGCCCGTCGTCGCCTGATCGATGAGCGTGAACCACTCAATTCCGATCACAAATCCGAGCGCCGCACTTTGCTCGACATAGTTCCGGTACGCGAGACCACGCTCCCGCTGCGATTTCACCTCGCGGCCGCCGATGAGGTCGCTGTCCTTCGGAGAGGCCCAGAAGAACTCGCTGAGCATCATCGGCTTGCCGCCGGTCCACTCGTGGTAGCGTTTCAGCGCGGCCGTATCGACGCCGAAGGTGTAGTAGTTGTAGCTCACCACATCAAGATGCCGGCCCATGATGCGGCAGAGCTGCTCGTCCTCGATGGTGACCGGCTGCAGGCGGCTGCCGATGAGCAGATGATTCGTGTCGTGCTGGCGAAACGCCTTCTCGATCTGCGTGAAGTACGTCTCCATGAACTCTCCGACAAACGCTTTCACGTCCGCCTTGGCCGCATCGGTCATCACCGCGAGGCCGGGCTCGATCAAATCATCAAATGCGCCCGCCTTGGCCTGCCAGGCGGTGTTGAAGGCATCCACCGTGGAGTATTTCGCCTTCAAAGCGGCCACGAGTTCGCGTTTGCAGGCGTGCTTGCCGGGCAACGAAGGAATCACACGCGGCAATTCGTCGTAGCGCGGCTCGTTGACGATGAAGTAGCCGATGAGCAGCGGATCGTTCGCACGCGCGGGCAATGTGGCGGCGAGTTTGTCGGCGATCATCTTTGCCGTGGCAGTGTCATACGGATCCCAGACCTCGTGAGCACCCGGAATGCGGGGCACGCCTTCCCATTCGTTGATCGGCAGATGCGCCACATAAGGGAAGGCCGCCTTCGGAACCGGACTGAAGGCGCCGATGGAGTTGAAGCCCCACTTGCGCACGCGCTCGATCATCCGCGACGTGTGCGACTCGTATTCGTAGGGTGCACCGAATTTGCGGATCACATTGGCGAGGTAGAACGAAAAATGATCAGGATTGCCCTCGCGAAACGCGCTGGCGAACTCCCCTTCCGCCTTTGGCAGCCACTCATAGATGCCCTCGCGTCCTTTGACATAAGTGAAGTCGTCGCTCGGTGCGAAACCGCACACGCCGAGGTGGAAAAACGCGTTCCCATCCGGATCGACCAGCCACCACTTCTCCTGCTTCTGCTCCACATGGAAGAAGCCGGTCTTCTTCAGCCCCAGCGATTCACCACTGCCCGGCAGGCCGCCGAAACGGTCCAACTTCGGTGTTTCGATGCTCGCATAGTAGGCCTTGTCGGCTTCGACATCGGCCTTGAGGTTTTCGAGGCTCTTGAGCTTGTTCGGAAAGCTGTCTTTGAGGCTCTGGCCGAACGGATCGATGAGTTTGACGATGGAGGCGAGATCGGTGGCGACTTTGATCTTCGCCGTCGGCTGGTCCGTGTTGAACGGCACGATGAACTGCCAGTTGTAGATCGCCCAGTTCCATTCGCGGTTGTCCGTGATCTGCTGAAACGCGTAATCCGGCGTGGAGAAGCTCAAGTTCTGCCCCTGCGAGTTTTTGAGCGTGAACGTCGTGCCGTTCAAACTCGCGATCTGTGGCGGCGTGGCCTTCTCCGCTGGAAACGAACCCTCTTTGTCGGCGATCTTCCACGCTCCACCCTTCGCGAAGCCGATGTCGATCAGCATCGACATCTTCCAAGATTTCACTCCCGCAGGAACGTTCTGGAACGAGAGACCAATCTCATCCTTCGTCACTGAAACCGCGCATTCCGTCCCGCCTTCGTAGCGCACCGTCGCATTCGCACCCGCCGCCTTCACCTCGATGACTTTGCGAGCCGGTTCAAACTCCGGATAGGTCAGCGTGAAGCTGCCGAGGCTGCCTGCGCCGACTTCGACACCCCCGCCGGTCGTTTTGAGTTCGGCAGCCGAAGCCAGGGCAAGGCCCGTCCATCCCAAGCAAAGAAGCAATTTTCCCAT
>DAORHS010000632.1:0-3445 GCA_035438165.1 Prosthecobacter sp. | reverse complement strand
GGTGCCGAAGGCCATGTCGGCCGGGACGGCGATGATTTCACGGTTGGGAAAGGACTCGCGGGCCTTTTTGATCTCCGCCGGTGTCTTGGCTGCGCAGACGACGAATGTCTCGCGCACTTTTACCGGGGGAGGCGACTGCGATGCGTGCGCGGCCCAATTCTGCGGCTTCAAGCGAACCACGCTGCCGCCGAACTGCTTCTGAATGGCGTTCGCCTGCTTCTGAGATCCGCAATAGACCTCGATACGAATCATTTTACGTCCGGGGAAGCTGGTGATGACCGGCGTGGCGTCGTTGATTCCGTTGAAATGCTCCTCCAAGTCATCGGCCGAACGTGAGGAGGAAAGTTTGGACCAGACAAACATGAGGCACTCGTGAGGAAGAAATCTCTCTGTGAGAGATGGAGCGGGTGACGCGATTCGAACGCGCGACATCTTCCTTGGCAAGGAAGTGCTCTACCACTGAGCTACACCCGCAAAAACTTGAGGGCGGGATAGTGGCGCAGACCGTTAATCGCGCAAGTGCAAAGTTGAGCTGGTTGAGAATGATTTCATTCAAGGCATGATGTCCGCGTGAATCTCCCCGCGAACATCTGGATCAACGGCCGCGTCATCAGCACGGCTGAGGCGCGCATCTCCCCCTTCGACCACGGCTTCATCGTGGGAGACGGCGTGTTTGAAACGCTCGTCGCCCGTAACGGCAGGCCCTTCACTCCGACACGCCATTGGAAGCGCCTCTGCGCCTCATGCGAAGCGATGGGCATTACACCTCCGGCGTTCGAGACCTGTTTGCAGGCGATGCATGAAATCATGCGGGCGAATGATCTGGCCGATGCCCGGGTCCGCGTCACGATCACCAGCGGGGACGGTCCTCTGGGATCGGATCGCGGCGATTCAGCGGCCACGATGACCGTCGTCGCGACGTCGCTCAAGCCGTGGCCGCCCACGGAGTCTGTGATCACCCTTCAGTGGCGGCGCAACGAGCGCGGTGCGCTTGCGGGCATCAAATCGACCTCGTATGCGGAAAATGTGCGCGCCCTGGCGCTGGCGCATGCGAAGGGAGCAGGGGAGGCCGTGTTTGCGAACACGCGCGATGAACTGTGTGAGGGCACGGGCACAAACATCTTTGTTGTCGTCAATGGCCGCGTGCAAACACCGCCGCTCAGCTCCGGCTGCCTTGCCGGAGTCACGCGTGCGCTCACTTTGGAAGCATGTGCCGCCGCCGGAATTCCCGCCGAGGAAACGGCGCTGCCCATCGGCATCCTGACTTCCTGCGACGAAGCATTTCTCACCTCCAGCACGCGGGACGTGCATCCGCTGGCGAAGATTGATCAACGCGAGATGCCGGGTTCTTCCGGAGTCATGACGCAGCGCGTCATGAAGGCGTTTCAGGACTTCGTGGCAGGCAGGGAGGATCCGTAAACCTCGTCGAGCTTGCGCAGCAGCGCTTCGAGCTTGGTGTAATAAACGTCTTCGCCGAGCTTCGCCCGCTGTTCCTTCAGCGCTTTCAGTTCTCGCTCCAGGCCGTCGCGTGCGCTGCGTTGAGCATCCGTGAGTTGTTGTTCCTCCTCGCTGAGCACGAGCACCATCTGCGCGGCGCGTTCGCCGTCGATGGCGGTCCCGGCTGCGACGGGTGTGTCCAGGCCAAAGAGTTCGCTGCGGGTGCCAACACCGTCGCCGTTGTCGTCGATGAGCGCATGTTCCGTGGCCAGGCGGCCTTCGTTCTCATAAAAGGTTGCCACGGCCTTGCTGGCATGACGGAAGGCTTCGAGCAGGGAGACCTGCTTGTCTTGATCGAGGTCCGCTTCCTCCAATCCACCGACGGCTTCGGCAAAGTGTTCGCCGAAACGCGCATAGAACACCTCGTCCGGACTTTTGGTGGAAGTGATGACAATGCGGTTTTTGCCCGAGAGCGATTTCAAAAAGCCGCCGCTCGCCGAGGCCGTGTGAATGATCGCAACCTCCTGCGTGAGTGGTTTGAGCCAGCCGGAGAGTTGTTTCACATCAAAGTCCGGGCCTTCAGCGCTGAACTTGGCCTCGCGTCCGTCGAAGGTGCCGTGGCCGATGAGCACGAGCCAGAGTGCGTGTTCTGGATTCGCCTTGGCGAGGCGTTGTTCGAGTTCGGCGGTTGTTTTCTCGCCGCGGAAAACTTCCGGAACGATTCCCGCCTTCGAACAGGCCGAAGTCCAGGCATCCACCTGGGCTGAGAACTTTTTGCCGTATTCCTCCGCGCCCGGCGCACCGACGACGATGACGATATTCAGCGCACGCGGCGCGGCGTGCAGCGTCGCGCCGAGCAAAGCGAAGCATAAAGTAGTGATGAGCTTTAGCTCGTTCTGGAGCCGCAGGCCGGCAAGCGGTGCTTCCGTCAAAACACGCCAGAACGAGCTAAAGCTCATAAGTACATTCTTGATCATGCCATGCCTCCCGTGCGTCTGAAAAACCATTCGGCGCCGAGCAGCAGCAGCAGCGCCAGAAACACCCACGGTGAATGCCAGAGCGGCGTTGAGAGCGTGACCTCGACCGGCACGCGGATGTTCTTCAGCATCTCCGGCAGCCTGCCGACATCATCGAGCGCGATCATCTGACCGCCCGTTTCGCCGGCGATGCGCTGCAGGAAGGCTTTGTCGGGCTCCAGGCGGCTGAATTCGTCGGCCTGCGGGCCGTAGGTCCAGCCCGTGGTCTTGGTGCCGAGCGGTGTACGTTTCTCCATGTCTTCCACGCTCGTGGTGGCGCGGTAGTTGCCGGAGTTCGCGGAGAAGAACTCGGTTTCAAACAGTCCGGCTTCCTTGAGGCTGGGTTCGGCGAAGAGCTGGGATTTTTTGCCATCCGGCTGCGTGACTTCGATTTTAACGAGGGCATCGCCATGCGCTTTGAAGGCGCGATCACGAACCCGTACCGACAACTTCACGCGCTCGCGGTCGGCCGGATCGGTTTCAGCGGTGAAGGTGATGCTGTCGGCCACATCGACGACGAGCCAGCGCATGAGCTGCCGCCAGGCGCGTTCCATGTCCTTGCGCGAGTCTGCATCGTTCATGCCCCAGCGCCAGAGGTCGGCCACCAGCACGCTGCCCACGCGGCCTTCACCAAAACGCTGGGAGACGATCGCAGGCACCGCAGTCTGCGAAGCATCCGACACCGTCGCCAGAATGCTGGCGCCGGGCTTGATCGAGAAGGTCTGATTGATGGAGAAGAACGCGGGCATCGCACTCAGCCGCTTCTCGTCCTCCTCGCGGTCGGTGCGCAGCCGCATCCATGACTCCAGCCAGCCTTCGCGGGTCAAATTGAAGCGCGCATCCAGCATCGGCCCCGTCGTGGTGGTGCGGTCGAGGTACACCGGCAGCATGCGCCCGATCGGGGTGTGATCATAGCCGCCCGCTTGATAGCACTCCTGCCCGCCGAGCATCAGCAGGGCACCGCCGCGTTCGCTGACGAAGCGCTCGATGAG
>DAORHS010000631.1:0-3446 GCA_035438165.1 Prosthecobacter sp. | reverse complement strand
CCTCGTTTACACCACCGCAGCGGCCCTCCTTCACACCGCCATCGAGTTCACGCTCCAGTGCGCCGCAGTCGCGCCCGTCATTCACGCCTCCACCACGTCCGAGCACGCCATCGATCACGCCGCAGCAGCGTCCCTCGTTTACACCGCCGTCGAGTTCACGCCCCAGCGCCCCGCAGTCACGCCCGTCGTTCACACCTTCACCGCGTCCGAGCGCGCCAGCATTCACGCCGCAGCAACGTCCCTCGTTTACGCCGCCGTCGAGTTCACGTTCCAGCGCCCCGCAGTCGCGCCCATCGTTCACACCATCGCCACGTCCGATCACGCCGCAGCCCAGCGGACCGTCGGCGGGCGTTCCCAGAGGTCGCAGGGGGCGAGGCTGAACACCCTGCCGGGAATCGCCTTTGTCATCAGATACCGGGGAGCGGTCAGGGCCGGCGGCGGGGGCGGTTCTGCCGCACACGCCAGACATCCCGTGCCATGCGGTACGAATCGCGGATGAGATGGACGTGGCCGCCGGGCACCTCGAACCACTCGATGGGCACCTCTAGAAACGGGACGCCGATGTCGTGCAGGGCGGCGAGGAGTTCCACATCAAAGGCGAAGCCATGGATGATCAGGAACGGGGCGATGCGCTCGTAGGCGCTGCGCGGGATGAGCTTGAGGCCGCACTGGCTGTCGTGAATGCGGATGCCAAGCAGCGTGGCGACGAGCGAGCCGAAGACGTGGCCGATGAAGCGGCGCTTCCACTGGCGGTGCACCTGTTTGCCGAACTGCCCGAGGCGCGAGGCGAACAAGGCGGTGTGCGGCGTGAGCTGTTCGCGGGCGCGGGCGATGAGATGCGCGACCTCGGCGGCGGAGCAGGAGCCGTCGGCATCGACGAAGCCGAGCCAGTCGGCCTCCTTCTCCATGTTCCAGCCGGTATAGACGGCGCCGCCTTTGCCAAGATTGTCCGGCATGAAGAGCGGCTCCAGCAGGTGGGGGTGCTTTTCACACAGCGGCATGATGATGGCGCGCATGCGCTCCGCCTCGGCGTCATCGGAGCCGTCTTCGATGACGCGGATCGTCACGTCCCCGAGCTGATGGGTGACCTCGCAGAGTTCGGCCAGAAAAGGCCCGATGCGTCCACTCTCCTGAAAGCAGGGAATGACGAGGTGGACGGTGGCGGGCATGGGGAGGGACTGAAACGGTGAAATTGGAAATTGGAAATTGGAAATTGGAAATTGGCGGTGCTGTGTCTTTGTCATCACGCAACCCATCATGCGTTTCCCGCATCTATTCTCCCTGCTCCTGCTATTGACGCTGTCCTCGTGCAGTTCGGCGAATCGTCTGCTGAAGGCGAGGCCGGTCCCGCTCTCCACGTTTTTTGAGCAGCCGCATCTGGCGCAGGATGCGCGGGGGCATCTGCCCTTTCAAACGGTGTGGAGCACGCCGGACCCGCAGGTGCTGACGGCCTGCCTGGCCCGGCGGAAGCTCTACATCGCTCCGGTGACGCTGGCGTTTCTGCGCCCGGTGAACAAGTCGCTCGCCTCGCAGGAGATCGCCTGGGGCGTGCAGCGTCAGGAGGCGGCGGTGGCGGCACGCCTGCGGGAGGAGTTTGCGCTGGCCTTCCGCCGGTCACCGCAGCCGCTTTACCAACTGGTGAACCGCCCCGGCAAGGACACACTCACGATGCAACTCGCCATCATCGAACTCAATCCCACCAGCCCGAAGGGGAATGCGGTGATGACGGTCCTGAAGTTTGCAGTCACGCCCGTGGCGGCGCTGGGGCGCTTCTTCACCAAGGGCAACATGGCCATCGAGGGCAGGGTGGTGGATTCCACGTCAGGGCGTGCTTTTTTCCAGTTTGCCGACAACGAATCCGACAAGCTCACCTTCCTCAACACGCGCGACTACCAGCCCTACGGACACGCGGTGAACACGATGCGCGACTGGGCCGTGCAGTTTGAGGCCATGACGCGCACTCCGCGAGGCATGAAGGTGGGTGATTCGAACTCGATCACCCTGAGGCCGAATTGAATCCGGCCCGCTCATTTCCGCCCAAACAGCCGGGCAAAGAAGCCGCGCTTGGGCGGCGGCGGTGGAGGCGGGGGCTCGGCCTTTTTCGCCACGATCACGGGCCGGGGATCGGGTTTGGGCCCCTCGATGATCACCGTCATGCCCTGGGTGATCAGCTTGACGAGCCGCACCACGTCCCAGTTCGCCGTGCGCATGCAGCCGTGGCTGGAACTGCGTCCGATGGACTGCGGCGAATTGGTGCCGTGAATGCCGATGCCCGCGCGGTTCAGGCCGATCCACATGACACCCACGGGATTGTTCGGGCCGATGGGCAGCTCGTAGTAGTTGCTGCTGCGCACGCCGTACTCGAGCACGCTCTTGTCCCAGCGGAAGGTCGGCATCTGCGTGATGCCCACGATGCGCCAGGTGCCGGGCGGCGTGGCGAGGTGGCCGCTGCCGGGCGTGATGGGCAGGCTGGCCAGCAGGCTTTCGCCCTCCCAGAGGTCGAGCACCTTTTCACGCGTGTCGATCTTGATGGTGCGCGTGAGAAATTCCGGCACCTCGGGCAGCTTTGGCACCTCGACGAGTTCCTCGATGAGGAAGGGCTGCACCGTGGGCACCTTCACCACATCACCCGCCTTGAGGGCGCGCATCTTCAACGGGGCATTGATGAATTCGAGGAACTCGGGCGAGCTGTGGAAACGCTCGGTCAAAAACTCCAGCACCGAGTCGTAGGGCAGGTACTTCTTCCGGCTTTGCGCCGAAGGCTGATGTGGCAGGTCGCCCACGAATTTGAGGTCCTCCTCGCGAATGGTGTAGGTGGTGTAAAGCTCCGGCACGCTGCTCAGGTCCAGCGTGTGGGTTTCCATCTCCGTCTCAGGAAGACCCTGCGCCCGCTGGTAACGCTTCAGCGCCTTGGTGGTGAACTCACCGGGCCGGCCGTCCAGCTTCCCCGGTCCGAAGAGCTGGGTGTCGAGGAAGATCTGCAGCCGCAGGATGTCATCGACGGGCTCCGGAGCCTTCGGCAGCGGATCCGGGATCACCGCCGAAGCGGTGGCGCAGGCGAGGAGAAGCGTGGAGAGGAGGGCGAAGAACGGTTTCATGACGAACAAAAACCCCGGGGCAACGTGCCGGGCCTTTCGTGAAGTTACGATCCCAATGAGAATGGGGATGAATCTGCCCGCAAGGGAAGATGCAGCGTATCTTCATGGGGAGGTGCAGGAAGGATGCCATGCCGGGAGCCGCAGATGGAGAAGGCGGTCCAATCCGCTGCTGCTCTGACGCGGATGTCACTGAACGTGGCATGTCGCCCGGCGGGCGTGGCCCCGTCAATGCGTCAGCGCGCTGCTCCCTCGCGACAAGGGTGGCTTTCCAGCGCGAGCTAGTCACGCCCCCTCCTTGTTCGGACGCTTCTTCACCAAGGGCAAATCGACATCGAGGACGAGGTGCTC
>DAORHS010000630.1:0-3448 GCA_035438165.1 Prosthecobacter sp. | reverse complement strand
GACTCGTTTCGCGGCGACTTGAATGCAAGTTCGCGACAAACTATTTTGTTTTGGTCCGACCTTGATTTGTTTCGCGGCGACTTCAGGGCAAGTCCGCGAAAAACCACCTGGTTTTGGTCCGAGCTTGATTCATTTCGCCCGGACCTTGATGAAGGTTCGCGAAAAACTATCTAGTTTTTGTCGGACCTTGATTCATGTCGCGCGGACTTTGATGAAAGTCCGCGAAAAACGAATGAGTTTTTCCCAAAAAGAGTCGGGGTTTGGGACGGAAATGGGTGTGACGCGGAGGCATGTGAGACAGGCAGCCTGCCTGTGTTTTCCAATCCACAGGCTGGCAGCCTGTGTCACGAACGGAGCCTGACGGGGTCAGGATGACCCCGCTCCTTGGCCCGGCCCACAGGCATCCTGGGTTCCAAATCCGGCGCTCATTTCGGTGCGAGGACCTGCATCAGGGCTTCCGCCAGCTGGCCTTCGGTAAAGGGTTTGTCCAGCCGCCCTGTCACGCCCAGGCGCTTGAACTCGCCGGCGAGCGCGTCGTCCGGTCGTCCGCTGGCAACCATGACCGGGATGTCCGGCATCATTTTCCGGAGCGTGCGGACGAAGGCCAGACCGTCCATGTGGGGCATGTGCAGGTCGGTGACGACGGCACGCAGTTCTTTGCTGTGCTTCATGGCGAGCAAGAGGCCGTCCACGCCGTCCGTGGCGATCAGCGGTGTGAAGTTCAGCCGTTGCAAGACCGCATGCGCCACCTCCCGCACGGTGGCTTCGTCATCCACGAGGAGGATGGTCTCCCCGCTTCCGCGGAACGCTGCCGCCGCTGCGGGCGCAGGCTCCGTGTCATCGTCCGCACCGCTGACGGGCAGATAGACGGTGAACGTGGAACCCTGTTCGGGCTGCGAAGAGACCTGCAGGAATCCGTCGTGGCTTTTCACCAGCCCCATGACGGTGGAAAGGCCCAGGCCGGTGCCTTTGTCCGGATCTTTGGTGGTGAAGAACGGGTCGAAAATGCGGTCGAGGATTTCCTGCGGAATGCCGGTGCCGGTGTCCTGCACCCGCACGGCCAGGTAGTGGCCCGGCCTGGCGTCGGCGACCGAACTGGCAAAGGCGGCGTCCACCTCCGTGCGCTGCGCCTCCAAGGTGAGCGTGCCGCCCTTGGGCATGGCGTCGCGGGCGTTGACGCACAGGTTCAGCAGTATCTGGTGCACCTGCGTGGCGTCGCCCAGGACCGTGGGAAGATCCGGTTCGCATCTGACCACCAACTGGATGTTTTTGGGGAAGCTGCCTGCCATCAGCTTCTCCAATTCTTTGACCAGACGTCCGACCTGGAGGGCGGCGCGCTCGCCTTCCGCGCCTTTGGCAAAGGTCAGCAACTGGCGCACCATGTCCGCGCCGCGTTTGGCGCTGGCCTCAAACAGATCGATGACCTGCGATTCCGCAGGGTACTTGAACCGCAACAACTCCACCCCCATCATGATGGGAGCGAGCGCATTGTTCAGATCGTGCGCCACACCACCCGACAGGGTGCCGATGGCTTCCAGCCGCTGCGAACGCAGCGCGAGGCGCTGCATGTTTTCGCGTTCGGCGAGGTTGTGGCTGCGTTCCAGCTCCATCGACACACGCTGGGCGATGATGCGCAGAATCTCCTGATCTTCCTCAGTGAACTCGTGCGGCTTGGAGTCCAGCAGGCAGGTGACGGCGACGACGCTGCCCTGGGCGTCCAGTGAAGGCACACCGCAGTAGGCGACCGCCTTGTGATCGCGAAGAAACGCCGCCTGCGGGAAGTGTTCCTGGACGCGGTCGTAGGTGCGCAGATCCTTGGTGGTCTCCACCGTCGCACAAGGGGTGACGGCCAAGGGACAGCCGCCCGCATTCCGAAGGACCTGCCCTTTGACACTCACCGCCTTGAACCGCAGTTCCTGGCCGACGATCTCCGAGAGGCAGACCACCGGAACTTCAAACAGCTCGGCGATCATGCCGACAATCTCATCAAACACGGCGCCGGGATCCCCCGACAACTGCATGCTCAATTCGGCAAGCCGCTGCAACTTCCGCAGGTGCGCGGCGTCCCGTTCTTCAGCCTTTCTGCGCTCGGTGATGTCACGCTCACTGGCCAAAATGAAGGTTTCAGCCCCGTCTGTCATGGGGGTGGCCACCACCTCAAGCGGGAACGTGGTCCCGTCCTTGCGCCGATGCTCCACCTCGAATGTCAGTGTTTCGCCCCGCAGCAGCCGCGCCATCCGGTCTGGCGTCTGCCGGGCCGCATCAAGGGTGTCGAGATCATTCACGGTCATCTCCAGCAGCTCGGCATTGCTGTACCCGTGCTTCCGTACGGCGGCTGCATTGGCCGAGCGGATGCGCCCGGCGGCATCCAATAAGAATATCGCATCCGCGCTCGTTTCGATCAGGGTGCGATAGCGCGCCTCGCTGTGACGCAAGGATTCTTCCGCCCGCTTGCGCTCGGTCACGTCCGTCCCGGATCCGACCACCTGCACGATGCGTCCGCTTTCGTCGCGCAGCGGGGTGAAGACGGCATCCAACATGATGAGCAGCCCCCCTTTCACCCGGATCTCGAAATCCCGGCGGACAACCTCCCCCTGGGACGCCCGGTGAATGGCGTCGCGCACCTGCTGCTGGGATTCCGGGGAATGATTCCACCAATAGGTTTCCCAGAACAACCGGCCGATGACGTCTTTACGCTCCAGTCCGCCCGCCTCCAGTGGCGCCCTGTTCGCCTCCAGCACCACGCCCTCGATCGAAAAGAGCCCCACAAAGGCGAACATGCTGTTGAGGACATCGCTCAACTGCTGCCGGCTGGTGCGGATGGCGAGGCCGGCCTCCTCCAGCTCCGCCGTGCGCATGCTCACGCGCTGCTCCAGCGTTTCGCTGTGCTGCTGGATTTCCTGTTCCGCGTGTTTGCGGCTGGTGATGTCCGCGCGGATGGCGATGTATTGCACGGGCTTCCCGTCCACGCCGAGGAAGGGCACGATGGTGGTGTCCACCCAGTAGAACGAGCCATCCTTCGCGCGGTTCCTGATCTCGCCGTTCCACACCCGCCCGCTGGTGATGGTCTTCCACAGCTCGTTGATAAAGGCTTTCGGGTGATGCTTGGAATTGATGATGCCATGATCCTGGCCGAGCAGCTCCTCGCGCGAGTACTTCGAGATCGCGCAGAACTTGTCGTTCACATAAGTGATGACGCCGTTCGCGTCTGTGACAGCGACGATGGCGTGCTCGTCGAGCGCGGACTTGAAATCCGCCAGCACCTTCTCGGCCCGCTTGCGTTCCGTGACATTGATCTGCGCAATGACCGCCCCGCCCTCCTCCCGGGACAAGGGGGAGACATGCATGGTGAACCAGCGGTGTTCGGTGGGCGAGTGGCAGGCATACTCGTGTTTGAACGTCACCTTGGAATGCGCCAGCACACCTCGCAGCCCGTCCAATATCTCCT
>DAORHS010000629.1:0-3449 GCA_035438165.1 Prosthecobacter sp. | reverse complement strand
CCGATCAGGCGCGATACGGCATGCTTCTCCATGTATTCGCTCATGTCGATGCGCGTCATGGCGCTGTCGTCGTCGAAGAGGAACTCGGCGAGGGCTTTGCACAGCTCCGTCTTGCCGACGCCGGTGGGGCCGAGGAAGAGGAAGCTGCCAATCGGTCGGTTTTCATCCTGAATGCCCGCACGCGCACGGCGCACGGCATTGCTGACGGCGGTGATGGCGTCCTTTTGCCCAATGACGCGGGCGCTGAGGCGCTCCTCCATTTTGACGAGCTTCGAGCGCTCGCCTTCTTGCAGGCGTGAGACCGGAATGCCGGTCCAGTTCGCGACGACGCGGGCGATGTCTTCCTCGGTGACCTCTTCGCGGAGGAGCGTGTTCGCGGTTCGCGGTTCGCGGTTCTCAGTTGGGGCGGCTTGGAGCTTCTTTTCGAGGTCGGGGATGAGGCCGTATTGGATTTCGCCGGCGCGCCCGAAGTCGCCGCGGCGCTGCGCCTGCTCCTGCTCGGTGCGGAGGCGGTCGATCTCCTCCTTCACCTTGCGTCCGGCATCGACGGATTCCTTTTCCTTCATCCACTGGGCTTTCAGCGCGGCGGACTTCTCTTTGAGATCGGCGGTTTCGCGTTCGAGTTTTTCGAGGCGCGCTTTCGAGGCGGCATCCTTTTCCTTCTTCAAGGCCTGGCGCTCCATCTCGTCCTGCATGATCTGGCGCTCGATGACGTCGATCTCGGTCGGCATGGAGTCGAGCTCGATCTTGATGCGGCTGGCGGCTTCATCGACGAGGTCGATGGCCTTGTCCGGCAGGAAGCGGTCAGTGATGTAGCGATTGCTCAGCGTGGCGGCGGCAATGATGGCGTTGTCCTGAATGCGCACGCCGTGATGGACCTCGTAGCGTTCCTTGAGGCCGCGCAGGATGGCGATGGTGTCCTCCACGCTCGGTTCGCCGACTTTCACCGGCTGGAAGCGACGCTCCAATGCGGGGTCTTTTTCGATGTGCTTGCGATACTCGTCCAGTGTGGTCGCGCCGATGCAGCGCAGCTCTCCGCGGGCGAGCTGCGGCTTCAAAAGGTTGCCCGCATCCATCGCGCCCTCGCCTTTGCCCGCGCCGACGATGGTGTGCAGCTCGTCGATGAAGAGAATGATCTCACCCTCGCTCGAAGTGACCTCCTTCAAGAAGGCCTTCAGGCGCTCCTCGAACTCGCCACGGAACTTCGCGCCGGCCATCATGCCGCCGAGGTCCATGCTGATGAGCTTCTTGCCCTTCAGCGAATCCGGCACGTCACCGGCGACGATGCGGCGCGCGAGACCTTCGGCGATGGCCGTCTTGCCCACGCCGGGCTCGCCGATGAGCACGGGGTTGTTCTTCGTGCGGCGGCTGAGTACCTGCATCACGCGGCGGATCTCCTCATCGCGTCCGATCACCGGGTCGATCTTGCCCTGCTTCGCGCGGGCGGTGAGGTCGGTGCCGTATTTCTCCAGCGTCTGGTATTTGCCCTCGGGGTCCTGATCGACCACGCGCTGCGAGCCGCGCACGGCGGTGAGAGCCTTGGAAACCGTGTCGTAGGTCAGCCCGGCCTGCTTGAGCAGATCGGAGAGTTCCGTCTTCGTCTTGAAGAGCGCCAGGATGACGTGCTCGACGCTCAGGTATTCGTCCTTGAGCTTCTTCTGCTCATCCTCGGCCTTCGTCATGAGTTCGCGCATCTCGTTGGAGAGATACAGGCCGCCGGAGCCGCCGCTGACCTTTGGCAGCTTGGCGAGCACGGCCTCGACGCTGCTCTTCAAGCCCTGCGCCGCCGCAGGATTGACCGCCGCCTTCTCAAACAGCGGCACGGCGATGCCGCCTTCCTGTTCGAGGAGGGCGAGGAGGATGTGGGCGGGCTTCAATTCCTGCTGCCCGTTTCGCGTGGCGACGGACTGGGAGGCATTGAAGGCTTCCTGGAGTTTGACGGTGAATTTTTCGGGAGACATGGCTGGTGGTGAGAAGGGTTGTTTCTCAGATTCCTTTGCTTAAAGCATGCCACAGGCACGTCATGGGCCGCTACGCTTGATTTGCGCAGGGAGGGGCGTGTTTTGAAGCCCGGCAAGCCGCGCTGCGAAGTGGCGCGATGGCACAGATGTGCTGGCGCCTTGTGCAGACGCGTCACTTGTGCCCCGGCATCTCGGTGCTCGCACCGCTGCCGATCGTTTCGCCTTCGTTGAGATGGAGGTCGTAACCGGCCACCTCCACCTCGCCGTGGCGCACCTTTTTCTTCGCCATGGCGACGGAGATCCATTGGAACTCGGAATTGTTGTTGAGCAGCACCTTGAGCACCATGGTGAGCGGCACGGCCAGGAACATGCCCAGCGGCCCCCAGAGCCAGCCCCAGAAGATGACGGAGAGAATCACGACGAGCGGCGAGATGCCGAAGCGGTTTCCGAGCATGGTGGGCTGCACGAAGTTATCGAGGCAGAAATTGATGCCGCCATAGCCGATGGCGACAAAGATCGCCGTGCCGGGACCGTGCTGAACGAGCGCCTCCGCGATGGCGGGAAGGGAGGCGGCCGTGCTGCCCACCGCCGGGATGAAATTGAACAGGAAGGCCAGCAGCGCCCAGAGCAGCGGGTAGTGCAGGTCGAAGAACCAGCACCAAAAACCGGCGAGCAGTCCGGTCAGCACACTGATGAGTGTTTTGACGCCGAGATATTTCTGAATGTCGCTCGCACTGCGCATCAGGCCGGTGAAATCGGGTCCGCCGGAGAGATTCACCGCCTGCAGCCTGCTGTGGGTACCGTGCGCCTCCATGAGGATGAACATCATCACAATGAGCACCATGATGAGACTGGCGAGAAGCGTCGCCAGAGTGCCGAAGGTGCTGATCCCGAAGGAGCCGAGATTGCTCATCACATCCTGTTGCGTGGCCCAGCCGATGAAGGTGTTCCAGTCGAACATGCCGCCAAGCATCTCCTTGGCACCGGTGGCACCGACGGATTCCAGCCAGGTTCCGAGGTCATTGACATACCGTTCCAGTCCGCGCAGGTAACGCGGCAGGTCCGCCCAGAAACTGATCAGCAAACGCACGCCCACGGTGATCAAACCGGCCAGCACACCCAGGTTCACCAGCATCGTGATGCCAAGCGCCAGCACTGCGGGCACCCGGTGCCGCCGCAGCCAGCGCACCAGCGGATAGCTCAGCACCGCAAGAAAAAAGGCGTAAACGATGGGCACGAGCACATTGGCCGCGATCTTCATGCCGGTGAGCACCACGAAGAGGCAGGCCAGGGTGACAACCGCCTGTGAACCTTTGCGGCCCCAATCCACGGTTCGATCATGCTCCTGAAACAACGACATGGACTGCCATGCCGCAAAATCCGGGCTGGCTCAAGATTTTTCCATGCGGTATAAGGCGATCCATGATCCCGACGCTAAAGCGGCTGCTCCACGCCTCATTACTCTCTGCTTATGGAAACGGCCGCGGT
>DAORHS010000628.1:0-3456 GCA_035438165.1 Prosthecobacter sp. | reverse complement strand
CTCGTTCTCACCGCCCTCAACCAGCTCCACGCCACGGACTCCAAACGCGCCGTCGTCAGCCTCTGCGTCGGCGGTGGTCAGGGGATGGCGGCCTGCCTCGAAGCATTATGAATTTCAAACTCTTCAACCTCAACCTGCTCAACGCCATGAAAACAAACTTTCTCAACCGGCCTTCGGTCATCCACGATCCGCCTCACGTGCTGGAAAACATCGTTCTGGGGCATCCGATTCCGCCGAAACATTTCCGGCTCGATGTCGATCACGATGGCATCGCCTGGCTCGTCTTCGACACCTTGAAATCCTCCGCCAACGTCTGGAACGAGGAAACGCTGCGTGAGTTCAATCATCACCTCGAAGCCATCGAGCATGACACGCGTGTGAAGGCCCTTGTGCTGAAAAGTGCCAAGGAGCGCATCTTTGTCGCAGGAGCGGACCTGAAGCTCATTCGCGAAATGCCGAACGTTCGTGTGAATGATCTGATCTGGCTCGGTCAGGCCGTGTTTGACCGCCTGGCCAGGCTGCGCGTGCCGAAGATCGCCGCCATTCACGGTGCCTGCATGGGGGGCGGTTTCGAAGTCACCCTCGCGTGCGACTGGCGCATCGCCAGCAATCACCCGAGTACAAAGATAGGCCTGCCGGAAACACAGCTCGGCATTCTGCCCGCCTGGGGCGGGTCCACGCGCCTGCCGAGGCTCATTGGCGTACGCAGGGCGCTGGATCTCATCGCCGGTGGCAAACTGCTCAACGCCGATGCAGCGAAGCGTGCGGGGCTCGTCAGCCATGTCGTGGCGGTGGAACATCTCGAAACACTCGCTCGTCGTCTCGCCCGAACCAAACGGCCCCAACCTCGCTTCAAGTTCGAGAATCTCTTTTCGTGGATCATCGGGCGCATGGCGAAACGGAAGGTGCTGGCCAAAACGCGGGGACTGTATCCTTCGGTCACCAAGGCCGTGGAAGTTGTTTCGCATGCCGTGCATGGCGAAATCGACGACGGCCTGCGGCTGGAGCGTGACGCCGTGGCCGAACTGATCAAGAGCCGCGACTCAGCCCGGTTGATCGATCTTTTTTTCAAGCGCGAAGAAGCCAGCAAACGTCCCGCAGCCACGGGGACGTCGATTCCCATCCAGGATGCGGTGGTCATCGGCGCCGGAGTGATGGGGGCGGGCATCGCGCATGTACTCGCTTCGCGTGGCGTCCGGGTTCTTATGACGGACGTCACCAACGACAGCCTCGCGCGTGGCCTGGAGCGGATTCATGGCCTCGTTTCAGACGCCACGCGTAGAAGGCTGGTGACCCGGGTCCAGGGCCGTGACACGCTCGACCGGATCAGCACCACGCATGTGCCCGTGCCGCTCAACCGCCATCATCTCATCATCGAAGCGGCGACGGAGAGCATGGAGCTGAAGAAAAAAATCTTCACCGATCTCGCGGGCCGTGTTTCGAGTGACACGATTCTGGCCACGAACACGAGCGCGCTGTCCGTGACGGAGCTGGCGAAGACGGTGCCGCATCCCGAGCGCGTCATCGGCCTGCATTTCTTCAATCCGGTGCATCGCATGCCGCTTGTGGAGATCATCACGCTGCCGGAGACATCACCGGACGTGCTCGCCACCGCGATCACCTTCGTGCAAAAGCTGGGCAAGACCCCCGTCGTTGTCAAAGACAGCCCCGGGTTCCTCGTGAACCGCATCCTGGTTCCCTACCTGATGGAGGCGGTCAAACTGCATGACAGCGGCATCCCTGTGAAGGACATCGATGACGCCATGCTCGAATTCGGCATGCCCATGGGCCCCATGCGGCTGCTGGATGAGATCGGCCTGGACGTTGCATCCCATGTGGCCAAAACGCTCGCCAACGCCTTCCCGGATCGCTTCCCCCACACCGACGCCCTCGACAAGATGGTGGCCGCGGGCCACCTCGGCAAAAAGAACGGCCAGGGCTTCTATCGCTATGAAGACGGCCGCGAGATCGCTCCCTCAGCTCATTACGATCTGCCAAGACACGAAAGCATTCAGACCAATCTGGCGCTGCTGATCAGTCAGGAGGCCATGCGCTGCCTCAAGGAGGGCATCGCCCGCAGCGCTGATGACATCGACCTCGCCATGGTGCTCGGCACCGGCTATCCGCCGTTCCGCGGCGGCCCCATCACTTTCGCCCGGGATACGGGCATCATCGATTATTGAAACCCTCAACTGGAGAGCAAGGCCATGAAAACGACTCTGGAAGAAAACAAAACCGAAGCAAAGACACTCATCGACACCTCCCGCATGAACGCGGGCCAGCGGGCCGCGCTCGAAATGGCGGAAGCCGCCCGGGACGAACGCCGCAACACCGGACTCGCCGCCGGCATCTTCTTTGGAGCACCCGATTTCGACAAGCTGCTGCCGTTTCCGAAGCAAAGCGTCGAAGACCACGACCAGGGCGATGCCTTTCTGCATCGGCTCGAATCCGTGCTGGACAAACATGCCGATCCCGATGCCATCGACGCCACGGGCGAGATTCCCGACGTGCTGTTGAGCGAACTCGCGAAGATCGGCGCTTTCGGCATCAAGATTCCCGTCAAATACGGAGGACTTGGTCTCTCGCAGACCAACTACTCGCGCGCGGCGATGCTGCTGGGCAGCCGCTGCGGCAATCTCGCGGCGCTGTTGTCTGCGCATCAGTCCATCGGAGCTCCGCAGCCGCTGATCCTGTTCGGCACGGAGGAGCAGAAGGCGAAGTACCTGCCGCGTTGCGCCAAAGGCGAGATTAGCGCGTTTGCGTTGACCGAGAACGATGTCGGCTCCGATCCGGCGCGGATGAAGACGGAGGCGAAGATCGACCCAAGTGGTGAATTTTTCGTTCTGAACGGCGAGAAGCTGTGGTGTACGAATGGAACGAAGGCCGGCATGATCGTGGTCATGGCGAAAACGCCCTCAGCCAACAAGCCGAACGCCACGACGGCCTTCATCGTTGAAACGAACTGGCCTGGCGTCGAGATCCTGCACCGCTGCCGCTTCATGGGCCTCAAGGCGCTCTACAACGGCGTCATCCATTTTGAAAACGTGCGGGTGCCTGCTGCCAATGTGCTCGGAGGAGTCGGACGTGGCCTCAAGGTGGCGCTTACAACGCTGAACACGGGACGCATCACGCTTCCGGCCGCCTGCACCGGCCTGTCGCAACGTTGCTTGGAAATCAGCACCCGTTGGGCGCGTTCGCGTGAGCAATGGGGGCAGCCGATTGGCCGTCACGCCGCCATTGCGGACAAGCTCAGCCGCATGGCCGCCGACACCTTCGCGATGGAGAGCGTCGTGCGTTATGTCTCCGCCATGGTGGATCGTGACAAGAATGCCGACGTGCGTCTCGAAGCCGCGATCGGCAAGCTCTGGGGCAGCGAGAAATCCTGGCGCATCATGGACGACACGATGCAGATGCGCGGTGGCCGCGGTTTCGAGACCGCCGCCTCGCTCAAGGCAC
>DAORHS010000627.1:0-3456 GCA_035438165.1 Prosthecobacter sp. | reverse complement strand
ATACGGCCTCGTCATGCAGTGCGACCAGCAGGAGGTCTTCTGCATCAAACAACAGCCCGTGGAACTGGACCGGCAGGGAGCTGAACAATGGATGCAGATCCAGCACTGGATGATTGCCGAAGCCTACTGCCGCTACATCAAGCACGGTTTCTCCGGGGCCTACCTTGCCTCGGCGTATTTGCGTCAGCGCGACAACGGGCTGTGGGAACCTGGAGTGGCGCACTTCGTTTTCCCTTCGCCCACCGGCATGGAATCCCAGGAGTTCCCTTTCGAACATGCTTTCGACAACCAGTTCGGGCATGGTGCCACAACCATGTTCAGACATTTCGCCCAAGACTTCATGGCCGCTTTCAAAGAATCAAAGCTGCAGCCGCCCAACTATTTCGGACTGGATGTGCGCCCGCGTTCACATCTTCAGCGTCTGGGCATGTATTTTATGGCCGTGGGCCAGCATGTTGTCTGCCTTCGTCCCAACCTGCGCGAGAAGGAGGATGCGGCATGGGCGATCTTCGCTTCGCGTGGAGTGGACCGTATCTACCACCTGCCTTCCGTCCCAATGACGATCAGCCGCGACGACCTGAAGATCGCAAAGGGCTCGGCGGCTGACTTCGAGTGCTAGAGACGATACCTCCGCACAGAGTTTATGACGGGTAAGTGCGGTTACTCATTCGCCCGCCCATTCCTTCACGAGCGTCTCCTTGGGACTGAGGTTTATGACCAGTCCTTCCTCCACTGATTGATTGCCCTTCACCGCCTGGTCCCCTTTATGCTGGGAGATGATCTGAACACTCTTTGCGCCCGCAAGGGTCTTTGATCCCTCAAGGACAGCCAGGTCATCCAGGTAGTAATCAAACCACGGCAGGCCTGCTCTCTCATATTCCCTGGCTGTCACTGGTGTCTGGGGTGGATTTTCGCCTGTGATCTCGCGCCAGAGCAGGGCGTCGCAGAGATGGACGAAGCAGCAGCTCGTTTGCTCCATGTCCCAGTCCTGCGGCTCGTGTTGGTCGGCATAGATTTCCTGTTTCATCCGACCTCCGGCACCCAGGCCCATGCCAGGGCTTTCACAGCACCTGCAGCAGTCAATCCCCGATTCGGTCCTCCAAGGAGGCAAAAGCTCGTCAAGAATGTCAGCCAGTCGTGTTGGCAGCTCGGGCAGCAGTTCCTTCTCGAAGAAGCTTTGTGCCTTCATGGGGATGGCCTGCAACTGGATGCCACCGAACTCAGCTTTGCCTGAAAGCTGCTCTTCAATCGAGTAGCCAGCACCGAGGGGCATCGCGACAAACTGCCGGATCACCCCCTTCTCAACGGCGAAGCCATCCAGCCAGGGCTGATCGGGCGTCACGACATAGTCCTGCGGGTCACGGTTCAGGCCCGGCTTCCATGATTCACCACTGACGGCGTTGATTTTCCCGGCTCCGATCTTGATGGCAAACGGATAGCTGCCCCGGAAGTAGAGCCACAGGGCTTCCGCTTGATACATCGGCATCAACACGCCTCCTCGTTGCTTCCATTCCAGGGGCACACGTCCTGAATAATCCTCGACGTGCCGAAGCGGGAACCGCCCAAGTGAAGGGGGCAGGTAATAGGTCTTGCCGTCGTCCGGGATTCTCAGCGTTCGTTCAAACTCAATCTCGACGACGCCCGGCTGGTTGTAGCCGAGCGATGTTGCCTGCTTTTTTACATGCTTGCGGAGCACCTTTTCGATGTCCTCCGCATTGAGTCCCGTGACCATTGTTCGGACCTTTTCCTGATATTCTGGCGAACTGCACAGGGCGTGACTGGCGTCGAGGAATTGCTCGATGACCGTTTCCCGGTCTTCAGCGAGCAACGTGGGGAGCAGCCTTGTCGTGTAGTCCTCAACCATTCGCTCAACATCCTTGGCAACGGCAGGAAACGAAAAGCGAAGCACGTCTTTCTTGATCTTGATCATAGTGGTTTTCGGTTGGGTGTTCACAGCAGGTGCATCATCACGGGCAATGCTGTCTGACTCGGCACGATCTGTTTACAACCAGGGGTGGGACAATGGCGGGGGGACACATTGAATATTCTCAAAAGACGTCTTCAGCCTTGGGCCAGGTGGGCAGTCCGGCGTCTGTGGCTGAGTGGTTTTGTCTTGTGGCGGATGGCCCGCCACTCATCTCTAGCGACGGCGACAGATCCATGTCCACAGCGGGCAAGCAGCAATCGGAAAGTTTCCTTAATGATGCAGAAAGCTTGTCGAAAAATCAGTTTGATCGTGCGCAGTCCGGTGGACATGTTGCCGCTCCAAAGATACCCTTCGCCGCTCAGTTCACGTCCACATCGGGGGACAATATACTCATCGTTGTAGCGGCTGATTCTCCAAATTGCTGTGTGTCGCTCCAGTGACGCACTGAAGGAGATTTGTCTGTTCGAGCCACACGGATTGCTGCGGGCTTCTGTCTTGCAGCGCAACGGGTGCGCAGAACGCCAGCAACCGATGATCACAAAAGGTATGATTACACAAACTACAAACATCAAGAATGTGGATGTCCCAGCCCTCAGTGGCGCGGGAACATCAAATGAAAACGCCGGTGAATTGGGTGCCATCAATGCTCAAGCATTGAGCGGCATGGGTTCATCTCTCAAACAACTCCTCGCAAATCTTCCAGCGGGCACTCAACTCGACTCACGGCGAGTGGAGTCCCTGCTCGTAGATGCATGGTCTGGCTTGGAGGGGGCTGAAGAAGGCGGGATGCGACCAGAAAAGATATTTGGGAGGACGGAACAGCTCGCATGGAATCCCCCGCTTCTGACTTTCACCATTGAACGTCATGGGGGCACTGTGAACGGATCTTCCCGTGCCGAACTCCAGGAATGGGCGGTTGACGCTTTTCGAGGCACGGCCGCAATCGTCGGCATCAGGCGGCGTCAACTTTACTCCCCCGCAAAACGGTTGGATGTGCGACCTCTGGCCGCTGCAATAGCTGAGGCCATCCTGAACAATAGGGAGTCCCCGTCATTGAAAAGATTTCCAGATGGCCGGGTCAAGATACTGATTGCTACTGTCATCCCCGACGACAGCTATCAACAGACGGTGGCTGCGCGTCGAAAGAGATTTCGTCTGGAGTTGGAGAAGCTGATCGAACCGCATCGTTGGTTCGAGCTGTCATGGAACATCTACAAGCGCAGGGTTGTCAAAAGGAGGCTGCAGCAACAGGACGAGAAGTTGTGATGCACAGAGCATCGGACGCAGATGTTCCTGTGGAGCGAGTCAATGTCATCCATAGGCCCTGCAACGACCTTCCCTTTTGTCTCATATACATACGATGGACTAGCTGTTCGTTGTTTACACCAACGGGTCGCCCCCTCCGCAAACGATCAACTTCAATCCATGTCACGGCCTGGTCGTCTTTTTGCTGGGAAATGGTCTGAACGCTCTTTGCGCCCGCAAGTGTCTTCGATCCTCTGGAAAATGAGATTGTACACACCAGACTC
>DAORHS010000626.1:0-3464 GCA_035438165.1 Prosthecobacter sp. | reverse complement strand
TCGCCACGCGCATCGCGCAGTATGAGATGGCCTTCCAGATGCAGGCCAGCGTGCCCGAGCTGGTGGACATTCGCGGTGAAGGACCGAAGACGCTCGAACTCTACGGCTGCACGCCCGGAGATGGCTCGTTTGCATCGAACTGCCTGCTCGCCCGCCGCTTGGCCGAACGCGGTACGCGCTTCATCCAGCTCTACCATCGCGACTGGGATCACCACAGCCTTCTTCATGAAGAACTGCCGCTGCGTGCCGGGGAAGTCGATCGCGCCTGCATGGCGCTCATCACCGATCTCAAGCAGCGCGGCCTGTTTGACGACACGCTCATCGTTTTCAGCGGCGAATTTGGCCGCACGCCGATGGCACAGGGCAACAAAGGCCCCATCGGCCGCGACCATCACAACAAGGCCATGTCCATGTGGCTCGCCGGTGCCGGCATCCAGCGCGGCCTCACCTTCGGCGCCACCGACGACCTCGGCTACGCCGCGCAGGAAAACATCACCACCGTCCACGACCTCCACGCCACGATGCTCCACCAGCTCGGCATCCAGCACGACGCCTTCAGTTTCAAGTTCCAGGGACTGGACGCGCGGCTCTCCGGCGTCGAAGGAGCCAAGGTCATCAAAAAGATCCTCGCATGAAAAACACCCTCCTGTTCCTCGCCCTCGCTCTCCCGGGCTTCTCCTTCGATATCACCGTTGTGGAAAAAGACCGCATCAATGTCACGAGCGGCGGCAAAGTCGTCGCTCGTCTCATGATGGCGAATGATCTGAGCACACCCGAGCGCCATCACGACACCTACAAGCCCTACCTCCACGTCTTTGACCCGAGCGGCGAAACGCGGCTGACGAAAGGTCCCGGATTTCAGTTCACGCACCACCGCGGCATCTTCCTCGGCTTCAGCAAGATCGCCTACGGCGGCAAATCGCATGACCGCTGGCACATGAAGGGCGGCGACCAGGTCGTGACCAAGGTCGCGCCCGGCGACAACACCTTCACCGCCCACATCGACTGGCAGGGCGACACCACCGCGCCCTTCCTCACCGAGGAACGCCGCTTCACCTTCACCACAGCCGCGAAGCCCTTTTATCTTGGCATCGAGATGAACAGCGCCATCAAGACCGTCACCGGCGAGGCTGACATCAGTGGCGACCCCGAGCACGCGGGAGCACAGTTCCGCCCCAGCGAGTTGGTGGACACGCAAAGCACGACCTACATCCTCCCCGGCGAGAAAATCGACGCTCACAAAGTCAAAGACCTCCCTTGGGCCGCCGAGGTCTTCACCATCGAGGGCAAGACCTTCACCGTCGTGATTCTCAATCACCCCGACAATCCGAAGGACACCGCCACCTCCGCCTACCGCGATTACGGCCGCTTCGGCATGTTCCCCAAAGGCAAAGCCACATCTGAGGCTCCCTTCAAGCTCCACTACCAATGGCTCATAGCCGAAGGTGACGTGCGTGATGCAGCCGTCTTCCAGAACGCGTGGAATGCCTTCGCTGGCAAAAGCGATCCGACACCGCCCGTCACCATCAACGCTTCCGAACGCAAGGCGGCGAAGCCGAAGAAGTGACCTCCTGACGGAGGAATGACGAAACCAGAATGGCGGATGAGGAATGAAGCTCCAAGGATGAATGAAGAAGAGGACTTCTGGTCTCCGTGGCCTGAATCCGAGTCGAATTGCGTACGTGAAGAGGCCACAACGTATGGAAACAAGAAGCTTGTTTTCGACCTGGAGGAGCGGACGGCTCGTTTTGGTGAGGAGGTCATTCGCTTTCTGAAGACTGTCCCGCAAGGACCACTGACGAACAGGCTGATTGATCAACTTGTTGGCGCAGGCACGAGCGTCGGGGCCAACTACTGCGAGGCTGACGACGCCGTGTCGAAAAAGGACTTCAAGAATCGCATCGGCACCTGTCGGAAAGAATCCCGTGAATCGAAGCATTTCCTTCGCATGATCGCCGCCGCTGTGCCTGAGAAGCGGCTCGATGCTCGTAAACTATGGCGTGAAGCCCATGAACTGAATCTGATCTTCTCCACGATCTTCAAAAACACCCAAACCGATGCCAAATGACCTGCGGAATGGCGAAATCAGAAACCAGAGCCGAGCGCAGCGAGACAGACTGCCGCAGGCAGCCCGTAGGGAAGCAAAGCGCATCAATGACGAATGAAGCCCCAATCCCAATGACCAAGCTCATTCGGACTTCGCGCTTCGTCATTCTTTCCTCATTCCTCATTCTGGTTTCGTCATTTCCGCCGCAGGCGGGCGCCGTTCATCAAAAGAACGCCGGTCCCGAAAAGGTCGAGCTGAAATTCAAACTGCCACCACCCACGCCACTCAGTCCGGAGGAGGAGTTGAAGACCTTCGCGGTCGAAAAGGGCTTCCGTGTTGAGCTGGTTGCTGCTGAGCCGATGATCGAGGCTCCGGTGGCGATGAGCTTTGATGACCAGGGCAGGCTCTACGTCGTCGAGATGCGCGGCTACATGCGTGATCTGGCCGGCAGCACGGAAAAGCAGGCCACAGGTCGTGTTTCGTTGCTCGAAGACACCGATGGCGACGGACGCATGGACAAAGCTTCACCATTTCTCGATGGCATCGTCATGCCGCGTGCCGTGCTCGCCGTGAATGGCGGCGCCTTGATCGCGGTGCCGCCGAACTTGTTCTTCTGCAAAGACACGGATGGCGATGGCAAGGCGGACGTGAAGGACATTGTCGCTACCGATTTCGGCACGCTCGGTGGCCAGCCCGAGCACATGGCCAACACACCCGTGTGGGCCATGGACAACGCCATCTGGAGTGCTGGCTACGCCACGCGTCTCAAGCTGCGCGGCGGCGTGTGGATGAAGGACACAGGCCCCGGTCGTGGTCAGAGGGGGCTTTGCCAGGACGACTTCGGCAGGCTCTATTTCAACTACAACTCCGACATGCTGCGCGCCGATCTGCTGCCCACGGAGGCCTTCACGAAAAACCCACTGCTGCGCAGCGCCGCCAGCATCAATGCCAAGCTCGCCGCCGATCAGACGCTGTATCCATCGCATCCTACGCCGGGTGTGAATCGCGGCTACGATGCGAAAACGTTGAGCGCCGACGGCAAGCTGACGAGGCCCACCGGCACCTGCGGCGCGCTCATTTATCGTGGCGACATTTTCCCCGCCGCGTATCGCGGCAACGCCTTCGTGCCCGAGCCTTGCGCGAACTTGGTGAAGCGCTTCACCATGAGCGAGACCGACGGCATCCCGAAGGCCTCGAACACCGCGAAGGCAACGGAATTCCTCACCTCCACCGACGAGCGCTTCCGCCCCGTGCAGGCCGCGAACGGCCCCGATGGCGCGCTTTACCTCGTGGACATGTATCGTGGCATCATCCAGCACCAGAGCTTCCTCACGCATTACCTCATCGCGAACATCGAGGCGCGTAAACTCCAACAGCCCTTCAATCAAGGCCGCATTTGGCGCATCGTGCCGGACAC
>DAORHS010000625.1:0-3467 GCA_035438165.1 Prosthecobacter sp. | reverse complement strand
CCCTGCCGGCCGGCAGCGTCGTCAGCAGCCCCGCGCACCTCGTCGATGTCCTGCCCACCTTTGCCGAGCTCGCCGGAGCCAAGATCCCCACCTCCTACCCCGACCGCCAGCCCACCCCGCTCGCCGGCGTCTCCCTCGCCCCCATCATCGCCGGAGGCCAAATCGACGCCCGCCCGCCCATTCACCTGCTCTTTTCCACCGACCGCGGCCTGCGCGATGCCGAATGGAAGCTCGTCAGCTTTCAAAGCGGCCCCTGGGAACTCTACCACATGCCCACCGACCGCGCCGAGTTGCACGACGTCGCCGCACAGCACCCCGACATCGTCCAGCGCATGACCAAACAGTGGCACGACATGACCGCGAACGTCCTCACCGCCAAAGGCAAAGAAGCCCAGCCCGTCGCCACCGCAGCCACCCCGAAACTCAACCCCGGCTGGTCCCACTACGACGACACCGCCCCCACCCAAACCAAGAGCAAAGCCAAAGGCAAAAAGAAGCCCGCCCAAGCCGCCAACGCCCTCCCCCGCGCTCGCAAAGACACAAAACTCACCGTCTCCGGCTCCCAGCTCATCCTCACCTGCACCGGCGACGATCCAGGCCTCGCCTTCGACAAGCTCGCCATCGAACAACCCGGCCCCTACACCCTCGAATTCAAACTCCAAAGCCACGCCACCGGCTCCGGCGAACTCTACTGGACCACCGACGCCGAAGCCATCCTCCCCAAAGGCAAGCACCTCGACTTCGACGTGAAGCACAATGGTGAATGGCATGACATGAAGCTCACCATTGATGAAGCGAAGACGCTGCATGGACTGCGGCTTGATCCATGTGCGGGTGAAGGTGAGGTAAAGATCGAAGGGCTCACGTTGAAAGACGCTGACGGGAAGGTGTTGATAAAGTGGCCGTGAGCTGTCGGGCGCATCTTCCTGCTCGACAGACAGAGGTCTTGTTTGATGATTAGCATCAAAGATCACTTTTATGTCTGAGGGAACATCCAACTCCGTCGTCAGTCTTGGCGACATCGCAAAACCAGCCGACACTTTAATCAAAAAGGTGGCCAAGGCTATTGGCGGTATTTTCGAACCCTATCAAATCACACGCGTTGCCAAGGCAGAAGCGGAAGCGTCGATCATCAAGGCTCAAGCTGAAATTCAAGTCACCGACATCCAAAGGCGTGCCATGCATCGCTTTATCGAGGAACAAGCGAATTATCAGCAGAACATGGAGGCGATCACCCAGAAAGCGCTTCCACATCTGCAAGAGAATTCGAACCCTGATTCAATGGATGATGATTGGGTCACGAATTTCTTCGATAAATCGCGGATTGTTTCTGATGGCGAGATGCAGGACTTGTGGTCGCGAGTGTTGGCTGGAGAAGCAAATTCCCCTGGAACGTACTCGAAGAGAACAGTGAACTTTCTCTCCGATCTCGATAAAACAGATGCGGAGTTGTTTTCAAAACTTTGCGGTTTTGGTTGGATAATAGGAGATGTCGTTCCCTTAGTGTTTGATCACGAAGCTGAGATTTACCGAGCATCGGGAATTAATTTCAGCGCCCTGAGCCATTTGGAGAGTATCGGCCTAATCCACTTCGACAGCTTGGCTGGTTTTGTGAAAAGCGTCATAGGCAAGCGTGGAGCCGTTCACTATTATGGCGAACCGTTTTATCTCAATTTCCCCAACGATTCGAAAAATCGTTTGGATATAGGCAAGGTGATGCTCACAAAGATCGGCCAAGAGCTTGCGCCAATCTGCGGTAGTAAACCTGTAAAGGGTTTTCGAGACTATGTCTGCAAGGCTTGGAAGGCATTTTTGCCTCAAGAAAGCTCAAACAAAGATGAGTTCACTGATGCCGCCAACACCTGAACATATTAAGCTTATGTTTCGATTCGTCATCGCTATCCTGTTCTTCTCGCTTTGCCCTCTGCTCCACGCTCAACAGAGCAAGGCCAAGAAAAAATCCAACCAAGTCAACACCGACGACATGTGGGTCGCGTCGCCGGTTCCCGTGCTGCCAACGGGTGTCACGCATCACACGTTTCGCAGCGTGTCGATGAAGTGGGACGTGGGTTACTGCCTCTACCTGCCGCCGGGTTATGAAACGGACACAGAGCGGCGCTATCCGGTGATTTATCATCTGCATGGCGCGGGCGGGAACGAGACGCGGAGCGTGTATTCGGCCAGCGTGCTGCATGAGGGCATTTTGGCGGGCAAACTGCCGGAGATCGTGATGGTTTTCCCGAATGGCGGGCGCTCCACGATGTATCAAGACAGCGGCGACGGGCGCTTCATGGCGGAGACGATGATGATCCAGGAACTCATCCCGCACATCGACGCCACGTATCGCACCATCGCGGATCGAAAAGCACGCTGCATCGAAGGCTTCAGCATGGGTGGACGCGGCTCCACGAATCTCGCCATGAAGCATCCGCAGCTCTTTGGCTCGCTCTTCAACCAAAGCGGCAACGTCTATCACGTCTCCGACGCTGCGAACCTGCCAAACGCCTACCTGGGCGACGATCCGCAGCGCCTGCGTGACAACGACGCCTTCCTGAACCTCACGAAGAACCTCGGCCACATCAAAGCCAACCTGCGCATCCAGGTCGCCTGCGGCACCGCCGATCCCGATCATCTCAAAACCGTCCGCGAATACCACGAGGCACTCACCAAGGCGGGCATGCCACACAGCTACTTCGAAGTCGAAGGACTCGACCACAATCAGAAGAAGATGATCGACGGACGCAAGTCCACCTGGTTTGATTTCCACATCGAATCCCTCAAGCTCAACCACATCGACCTCCACTATCTCAAACCATGAAATTGTCCCTCTCTGTGCTCCTCTGTGCCCTCGGTGGTTTTCTTCAGGCCGCCGAACCCACACTGCTCTTCTCTGATGACTTCGCCCGCGATGAAGCCACGCCGGGCAAGGAGGACATCGGCAACGGCTGGACCAGCAACAGTGGCTGGCGTGCGAAGGGACATCAGCAGGTCGATCTGATCGACGGCGTGATGCACGTCACGAAACACGCGGAGGCGGATCACGGCGTCGCGATTTTTCATGATGTGGCGTTTCAAGACGGTGCGGAAACAGCTTGATCTCTGAAATAGTCATGCGGTGAAAGGATTTCATGGGTTGCCTCGCTTTCGCTAATCCCGCAAGCCGCGGCCGGTGGCGGCGAGAAAGACATCTTCCAGGGTGGCTCGCTCCTGCCGCAGGTCGGCCGGCTCCATATGCTGTTCGGCCAGGGCATGAGCCACGCGCGACAGCAAGGGGCCGCTGCCGCGCACGGTCACCTGGGAGCCGGGGCGCTCCACTGCGTTGACGCCCTCCACCTGTTGCAGCAGCGCCGGGTCGAAGCCATTGCTGGTGGTGAACCGCACCTGGCTATCGGGTTGGATCCGCCGGATCAGCGCCTGTGGGGCATCCAGGGCGACGATCCGGCCATGGTCGATGATGGCGACGCGGT
>DAORHS010000624.1:0-3473 GCA_035438165.1 Prosthecobacter sp. | reverse complement strand
CTATGTGCTCACCGGTTCTGCGGCCATTCTTGGCGATGCGGCGGAATCCGTCGTCCATGTCGCCGCCGTGATGTTCGCGACTTTCAGCCTCAGCCTGTTGAACAAGCCCGCGGACGACGATCATCCCTATGGCCACACCAAGATCGCCTTCTTCTCCGCCGGCATCGAGGGCGGGCTGATCATCCTTGCGGCGCTGTTCATCATCTATGAATCCGTGCGCCGCTGGGTTCTGGATCTACCGCCTGCCAATCTGGATCAAGGTCTCGCCCTGACCGCGCTCTCCATTGTCATCAATGCCGCGTTGGGAGCCTATCTCATCCGCACCGGCAAACGTCAGAGTTCCCTGATTCTCGAATCCAATGGCAAGCACGTGCTGACCGATGTGTGGACCAGTCTCGGTGCGATCATCGGCCTCGGACTCGTCGCCCTGACCGGCTGGTCCGGCTGGGATCCGCTGTGCGGTCTCATCATGGCGGCCAACATCATCTGGACCGGCTACGGCCTCATGCGCCAGAGCGTCGGTGGCCTCATGGACACTGCGGATGCCGGGCTCAATGCCGTGCTCGACGCCGCCCTCCGCCGTGAGACCGAAAAGCACGGCCTCAAATTTCACGCACTGCGCCATCGCGATGCCGGAGAGATGCACTACGTCGAGGTTCACCTGCTCTTTGACGACGGCATCATGCTGCGGGACGCCCACCGCATCGCCACCGAGATCGAAAACGCCGTGCAGGCCAGCGTGGACCGCCCCGTGCTCATCACCACGCATCTCGAATGCCAGGGAGATCATGACGAACTCCACCAGCACGGCGAAGCCAGTGACCCGCATCGCATCCATGCATGATCCCGCTTGATGCCAGCGCCATCCATGATCCTACCCAGCCGTGGCACATCACGGTGCTGGAGGAAGTCGGCTCCACCAGCGACTGGCTCAAACAAAACGCCTCCGATCTGCCGCTCAACACCGTCGTCTTCACCGAATCACAAACCCAGGGCCGCGGGCGGCGTGACAACCGCTGGATCGCCCCACGCGGGAAGGATTTGATGCTCTCGCTTCTCTTCAAGCCTGACGCACCGCTCGAACGCTGGCCGCGCATCACGACACTCGCCGCACTCGCAGTCTGCAAGGCCATCGAGGCCGAACTGCCGTTGCAGCCGCGCATCAAATGGCCCAATGACGTGTATTTGAGCGACCGTAAAGTCAGCGGCCTGCTCGCGGAGACCGTCTCCACGCGCGCAGGCATGATGCTCGTGCTCGGCATCGGTTTGAATGTGAACACACGCGAGTTCGCTCCCGGCATCGTCGCCACCTCGCTGCTGAACGAACTCCGCTCCCCCGCCCTGCCCGAACTCGACCGCAATTCCCTCGCCCAATGCCTGCTGAGTGCGCTGCACTTCGAGTTCCAGCGCCTTGAAGATGATTTCAGCGCCGCCGTGGCCGAAGTGCGAGAGCGGAGCTGGCTGCTGGGCCGCCAAATCCGCGCCCAAGCCCCTCAAGGCGAAGTTTTCGGCCGCGTCCTCGACTTGAACGAGGAGGGACATCTTGTGCTCGAGTTTCCCGACGGCACCAACCACACGCTGACCAGCGCCGACGAGGTGAGAGAAACCGGAGCGCGAACATCCTCGTCCGGCGGCCGTTGATGGCGGATGAAGGCTTCCGCTCTCCTGCATTCGGCATTCGACATTCTGGTTTCGTCATTCACCTTCTGCACCCCATGTTTCGCGCCCTGCTCACGTCCCGTCTCCAAGCCGCCTTCACCGCCGCTGGCATCCAGCTTCCGGACGGCTTCGTCGTCTCCGTCGTCATCGCCTCGGACACCCGTTATGGCGACTACCAGAGCAATGCGGCCATGACGCTGGCGAAGCAGCTCAAGACGAACCCGCGCGCACTGGCACAGCAGGTCGCCGACAAGCTCGACGTGGCCGATCTGTGCGAGAAGACCAGCATCGACGGCCCCGGCTTCCTCAATTTCACCCTCAGCGCCGAAGCACTGGCGCAACGCCTCGCGGTGATCACCCAGGACGATCACTTCGGCGTGCCGCGGATCGAGCAGCCCAAACGCATCGTCATCGACTTCTCCGCCCCGAACATCGCCAAGCCGATGCACGTGGGCCACATCCGCAGCACCTTCATCGGCGACTCGCTCGCGCGCATCGCCCGCTTCGTGGGCCACAACGTCATCACCGACAACCACATCGGCGACTGGGGAACGCAATTCGGCATGATCCTGCACGGCTGGAAGACGATCCTCGATCATGCAGCGCTCGACAAAGATCCCATCCAGGAACTCGTCCGCGTTTACAAGGCGGTGAATGCACAGACGAAGGCCGACGAGGCGGTTTTGACCACCTGCCGCAACGAACTCGTGAAGCTCCAGCAGGGCGACCCGGACAACATGGAGATCTGGACGCGCTGTGTCGCGCTCTCGCTGGAGCAGTTGCGCCAGATTTACAGCCAGCTCGACGTCCACTTCGATCACTACCTCGGTGAAAGCGCCTACAACGACAAGCTCGCGCCGCTCGTCGAGCACCTGCTCACCACCGGCATCGCCGAGATCAGCGATGGTGCCACCTGTGTGTTCTTCCGCGACGTGCCGGAGCTCGCCGACAAGCCCTGCCTCATCCGCAAGAGCGATGGTGGCTTCCTCTATGCCACCACCGACCTCGCGACGATCGACCACCGCATCAACGAATGGAAGGCCGATGAAATCTGGTACGTTGTCGGCGCACCGCAGGAGCTGCACTTCCGCCAGCTCTTTCAGGTTGCCAAAAAACGCGGCCAGACCACGCGCATGCAGCACGTCTCCTTCGGCAGCATCCTGGGCCAGGACGGCAAGATGTTCAAAACCCGCTCCGGCGAGAGCGTGGGCCTGCTGGAGGTGCTCGACGAAGCTGTCGAACGTGCTGCGACCGTCGTGGCGGAACGCGAAGGCTTTTCCGATCTTGAAAAGACCCAGATCGCCCAGGTGATCGGCACCGGAGCCGTGAAATACGCGGAGCTCAGCCAGCACCGCATGACGGACTACAAGTTCAGTTGGGACAAGATGCTCGCGTTGCAAGGCAACACCGCGCCCTACCTCATCAACGCCTACGTCCGCACCAAGAGCATCTTCCGCAAGCTGGATGGCGAGGTCACGCTGACTCCCGAACTCACGATCACCGAGCCTGCCGAACGTGCGCTTGCCATGAAACTCGCCCAGTTTGCCGAGACCACACACGACGTGCTGCTCGACTTCCGTCCGAACCTGCTCGCCAGCTACCTCTACGAACTCGCCGACACCTACCACAGCTTCTACGAAGCCTGCAACGTGCTGCGGTCGGAAGGGGCGGTGCGCAACACCCGCCTCACCCTCTGCGAAGCCACCAGCCGTGTTTTGAAAGCCGGCCTCGGCCTGCTCGGCATCCAGACGACGGAGCGGATGTAGCCCCTGCCCAAATTCCGTTCTCGACACCGGCCATGGCTGTTCGGTAGT
>DAORHS010000623.1:0-3475 GCA_035438165.1 Prosthecobacter sp. | reverse complement strand
CAACAACGTCACCGGCACCTGCCATCCACGAAGGGGCTCAATAAAACGCAGCAGCCAGAGAAGCAGTCGGTTGAAGATCATGCCACGAACAAGGTTGGGACACGGGCGCCGCTAGGCGCACTTAAAAACCGACTCGATCACCTTCCGCCCGCGCAGTACTTGGAAAGCGCCCGCGATGCGTTCCCGCAGAAAGCGACGAGTGATAAAGTCGGCAAAGGAAAACTCGCCCTCCGTTCCTGGGACCTTTTGGCCAGGCAGTTCAGAGTCCGTGCGCACCAGCGCCTGATACGGTCCCAGTTTCGGCTGCGGCGTTTCGAGGATGGCGAGTTCTCCGGGCGAAATGGCGATGACGGACTTCATGGGCCGCGCATCGAACACGCACCCGGCGCGAGTGCAAGCGATGAGATGTCATTCGCCATATCCGCGCTGGAATCCTGCACGTTTCGTGCTTTGAAAATGTCCGCCCATGCTCCGCACGCTGCTCGAATACCTCCTCTGGCCCCTGATCCTCATCGCCGCACTGATTCCGACCGGCATCGGCATCGCCAACGGCCATGGACCGCTGGCGTTCAACATCACCTACTTCAGCCTCGCGGCGCTGCTGTTCATTCTGGAGCGTCTCTACCCGCACGAAGAACGCTGGCTGCACTCGGACGGGCAGGAGATCCCGGACCTCGCGCACACCGCGTTCACGAAATCGTTCGTGCAACTGCTCGTCGTCTCCATGACCTGGCTCGGCCTCGCCAGCGTGGTGGGCGGGGAGCAGGGCACGGGCTTCTGGCCCAACCATTGGCCGATGTTTTTCCAGGTCGTGCTGGGGCTCGTGGTGGCGGAGTTCGGTCTCTACTGGGCGCATCGCATCGCGCATGAATGGATGCCGCTGTGGTGGTTCCATGCGGTGCATCACAGTTCGAAGAAGCTGTGGTTCTTCAATACAGGCCGCTTTCACATCATCGACACGCTGAAGAGCATGATCTTCTCCGCCCCGCTGCTGGCTCTGGCCGGTGCGCCCAAGGACGTCGTGCTCTGGTTCGGGGCCATCACCGCCTACATCGGCTTCCTGACACACGCGAACATCCGCATGCGCTTCGGCTGGCTCAATTACATCTTCAACACCCCTGCCCTGCACCGCTGGCACCACTCCATGGATTTGCGCGAGGGCAACAAGAACTACGGCGAGAACCTGATCCTCTGGGATCTCATCTTCGGAACCTTCTACGACGACGTGAACCGCCGCCCGCCCGCCGAGATCGGCATCAACGCCGCCATGCCGAAGTCGTTCTGGGGCCAGATCGTGGAGCCCTTCCGCTGGAACAAATTCCAGGCTGCCGCGAAGGATGGCAAAGTGAAGCACGAGCTCTTGTGAGGATCGCCCCGAAAACGACTTGCCGCATTCCGTCGTGCATGCGAAGCATCGGCCCCGCAACAACGCGCCCGTAGTTCAACGGATAGAATGGTGGTCTCCGAAGCCGCATATCCAGGTTCGATTCCTGGCGGGCGCACCAGCGGGGAAAAAGGGGTTGCCTGGCTCTATGGAGAGAAACTCCCGGGTTGGGATGAATCGGCGGGCATTTTTTCGAGGCGTAGATCGTGTCCATGTGCCACGCTGGGCGCTTGCGCATCATGAAGTCTCTTAAATCCACCCTCCTGGCTCTCCTCGCCTTCGTCTCCGCTGCTTCAGCCGCTGATCCTGTCTATCAAAGCCCCAAACTCACCAGCACGAGCCTGCGGCGTCTGATACCGGTCGATGTACCGCTGAAAGGCGCGAAGGAGTTGTATCTGGTCGTTTCGGATGAAGACGGCATCAGTTGTGACTGGGCGGACTGGATCGAGCCCAAAATTGTCCTGAAGGACGGTTCGACGAAGGATCTGACAAAGCTGGCATGGAAGGCGGCGAGCCAAGGCTCCGGCAGCACACGTGTCGGGAAATCAGCGATGGGTGACCCGATTCTTGTCAATGGGCAGACCTATGGAAACGGCATCGGCACGCATGCGCGCTCGGTGATCTTTTATGAGCTGCCCCAAGATGCCGAGCGTTTCACCGCGCAGGTGGCGATTGATGACGGCGGCATGATGCGCGGAGGCAAGGCGAGCAATGCCTCGGTGACTTTCCAGGTGTTCACTGAAAAACCGCCGGGCGCGCCCAAACCCGCGCCGCCCGTCGTCGATGATGGCAAGACTCTCGTGCCAGCGGAGCTGTTCGCGGTGCCGGAAGGACTGGAGGTCACCGTGTGGGCCACCTCGCCCGCCTTGAACAATCCGACGAACATCGACTTCGATGCACAAGGCCGACTCTGGGTCGCGGAAGGCGTGAACTATCGCGGCAAGGGCAGCCGCAGGCCGGAGGGCGATCGCATCGTGATCCTCGAAGACACAACGGGCGATGGCAAAGCGGACAAGAGCACCGTGTTCGTGCAGGAGTCTGCGCTGGCCTCTCCACTTGGCGTGGCGGTGTTTGGCAACAAAGTTGTCGTCTCGCAACCGCCGGACATGCTCGTTTACACCGATGTGAACGGCGACGGCAAGTTCGACTCCGCCGTGGACACACGCGACGTCCTGCTCACGGGCTTTGGCGGTCGTCAGCACGACCACAGCCTGCACAGTGTCACCGCCGGCCCGGATGGCCTGTGGTATTGGAATCAGGGCAACACAGGCGCACTATTCACCGACAAGTCGGGCAAAACCTTCCGCATGGGCAGTCCTTACCAGATGCAGGACATCGCCGGACAGAGGAGCGATGACGGCCATGTGTGGATCGGTGGTTTCGGTGCACGCATGAATCCGGATGGCACGAACGTCACGATCATCGGCCACAACTACCGCAACAGCTACGAGCAGACGATCACCTCCTTCGGTGATGTGTTTCAGAGCGACAACGATGATCCGCCCGCGTGCCGCGTGACACCGGTGATGGAGGGTGGCAACGCGGGATTCGCCTCCACCGATGGTCTGCGTTCCTGGGGCGCTGACAAACGCCCCGGCCAGGAAACTCCCGTCGCTGAATGGCGGCAGGAAGATCCCGGCACGATGCCGTCGGGCGATGTTTATGGCGGCGGTTCTCCCACCGGCGTCGCCTTTTATGAAAACGGCGCTCTTGATCCGAAATGGAACGGCCTGCTGCTCGCCTGTGAAGCGGGCAAGAATGTCGTCTTCGGCTACCTGCCGAAGCCTGACGGCGCCGGTTGGAAGCTGGAGCGTTTTGATTTCCTCACCTCGAACAAGGAGAAGGAATTCGCCGGTTCCGACTTCCTCGGCGGCAAGCCCACGGGCGAGCTCAAGACACGCTTCCGCCCTAGTGATGTCACCGTCGGCCCCGATGGCGCGATCTATGTCGCCGACTGGTTCGACGCACGCGTGGGCGGTCATGGCACGATGGACGAGCGCTACACCGGCACCATCTACCGGATCGCGCCGAAGGGTTTCAAATCCGAGGTGCCCCAATTGAAGCTCAGCACCATTGAAGGCCAGATCGCCG
>DAORHS010000622.1:0-3478 GCA_035438165.1 Prosthecobacter sp. | reverse complement strand
AGGAGAGTTGGTTTCGGGGTGCGGGTTGTCGGTGGGAGCCAGCCCGTGGTGAGCCGCCTGGTCATCACGCCGATGAAGTGATGTACACGAAGGCTTCACCGGCATTATGCCCCAGTGCCTCACCGCTTTACAGCCTCTCCAACCTATTGCCGGACAGGCTCTCAGACCGGTGATGGATCATGCGGTCGCTGGAATACCGGCGCGGGGAGCTTTCAAGCGACCAAGACTCCCCGCCGTCCGGCAGACTTTGGCAAACGCGGAAGGCATGCTCCCGATCCACCAGCTGACAACTCGCATCCGAAGGGGGCGTGGGTGACGAAAGCATTCATGCGAACCGTTTGCCTATGGCGCAGACGCTGCTACCCTCGTGGCCCCCTTCCCCAGAAAAACTGCCCATGACCCCCGATAAAATTCGCAACATCGCCATCATCGCCCACGTCGATCACGGCAAAACGACGCTCGTTGACGGCCTGCTGCGTGCCAGCGGTAACTTCCGTGAAAACCAGGCCATCGCCGAACGCGCCATGGACTCGATGGACCTCGAAAAGGAGAAGGGCATCACCATCAAGGCCAAGAACACCTCCGTTCACTGGAACGATCACATCATCAACATCGTCGATACCCCCGGCCATGCCGACTTCGGCGGCGAGGTGGAGCGCGTGATGAAGATGGTGGACGGCGTGATGCTCGTGGTGGACGCCTATGACGGCCCGCAGGCGCAGACGCGTTTTGTTTTGAAGAAAGCACTGGAGCAGGGCATCAAGCCCATCGTGCTCATCAACAAGATGGATCGCCCGAACATCGAGCCGCAGAAGGTTCACGACAAGGTCCTGGAGCTGTTCCTTGAACTCGACGCCACCGAAGAGCAGTTCAACGCCGCCTTCCTCTATGGCAGCGCCCGCGCTGGCTGGGTGAGCGACTCTCCCACTGGCGAGCAGCACGACATGACCTTCCTGCTGGGCAAGATCGTGGAGCACATCCCGGCACCGAAGGCGGAAGTTGAAGGCAGCTTTGAAATGCTCGTCTCGAACATCGATTGGGACAATTTCGTGGGCCGTGTGGCCATCGGCAAAGTCACCCGTGGCAGCGTGAAGCTGGGCGACCGCGTCTTCCTGCTGGGCAAGACGCCGGAGGAAAAAGCAAAGCCGGTGAAGGTGACCAAAGTCTTCCAATACACGACACTGACCACCGGCGAGTCCGTGGAAGGCACCGCTGGCGACATCGTGGGCATCAGTGGCTTTGAAGATGTTGATATTGGTCAGACCGTCGCCGGTGCGGCGGATGCGCCGTCACTGCCGTTTGTGGCCATCGATCCGCCGACGATTGTGATGCAGTTCGCCGTGAATGACGGCCCGCTTGCCGGACGCGAAGGCGAGCACGTCACCTCCCGCAAGATCCGCGACCGTCTGGACCGCGAGCAGAAGATGAACGTGACGATCAGCGTGAAAGACACGGACACCGCCGGTATTTTCGACGTCAGCGCCCGTGGCTCGATGCAGATCGCCGTGCTCGTCGAGCAAATGCGCCGCGAAGGCTTCGAAGTGCTCGTGTCCCGTCCGATGGTGATCATGAAGCGCATTGATGACGTGCTCTGCGAGCCGTTTGAAACGCTCTACGTCGATGTGCCGGATGAATACCTCGGCAACGTGATGAAATCGATCTCCGAGCGCAAAGGCAAGATCGAGGACATGAACGCGCACGGCGGACGCACCAGCCTCCAGGCTTACGTCCCCACGCGCGGATTGATCGGCTTCGAGTTTGATCTGATGAACCAGACCAGCGGTCATGGCATCCACAGCCATCTCTTCAGAGAATACGCGCCGCATGCCGGACCGATGCAGACGCGCTCGACGGGCACGCTCGTCAGCACCGAAGGCGGCGAAGCCACCAGCTACGCGCTGGACACGATCCAGATTCGCGGCAAACTCTTCATCGGCCCGGGGGAACAGGTCTATGACGGCATGCTCATCGGTGAAAACCCACGTGCGGACGACCTGCCGGTGAATCCGACACGCAGTAAAAACCTGACCAACTTCCGCGAAGCAGGCGGCACCAAGGCCATCGCGCTTTCCCCACCGGTCCGCTTCAGCCTGGAGCGCGCCATCGAGTACATCGCCCCCGATGAACTCGCCGAGTGCACGCCGAAGAGCATCCGCCTGCGCAAGCGCACGCTGGACTCCAGCCAGCGCCAGCGCGAGAAGAAGAAGACCGAAGCTCAGCTCGAAGGCGCCGCGTAACTGCACGCCAGAAGCCCAGCGATCCATCTCTGAAGCCCGACCGACCTGCGTGTCCGTCGGGTTTCATTGTGTCTGAGTATCGGCGGGTTCTTTCTTGCCATGTCTTGCAATGTTCCCTCAGGGACAACTGCGTGACACCAGACACTTATAAGCGGGACTTGGGCACGGGTCTGGCACGCAAATCGACCACGCGGGTGCACGTCCATTTGTCGTGCCAGCCTGTGGCATCAGCGCCGAGAAATGAAAAAGGCTCAAACGGCACCAATCTGCACAAACTGCGCAGCGCAGCCTTGGGAAAGCTCAGTGAAGTGCCAGCCACCCCAACTACTTTTGTCCCGGTGATCCATTTGCCAACCGAACGCCCAAAGAGCCCTTCGAAGCAGGTGTAGTACAGTAAAAATCCGGCCAGATATGTGTAGCCGAAGTCAGCCATGGTCTGGGTGCCGTTGAGGAACGTCACCCCTCCATGCCCGAAAATAACATGTCTTGAATAACCAGTAAACTTTGCGATCGCACAGATGATGCCAACCACCACCAATCGATCGATCAGATAATCGAGGAAGCGTTTGCTCCGGCTTGCAAGCGGTGCCCCAAGAGAGGAGGCAGATCCAATTCCACCCACATCGGAAAAGGGTGCCGCATACGGATTGATGTTTTCCTGCTTCATCAAAAAATGTAGCCTGCTCAATGCGTCAGCGCATAGAAGATGATGTTGATGCCGAGCGGGTAGGCGTACTTCTCGGAGAACTCGCGGAAGTACCACGGATCGGTGCCTTCCTGTTCCCAGCCTTCGCCGGTGTCGGTGTTCCAGCAGATAACCATCATGAGGCGGCGTTTGTCATCGAAGATGCCGCGGTAGTGGACGTGCTCGGAACCGGGCTTGTCGAACTCATACGTGATGCCCTGGTTGATGACGTACTCGGCGTAGCGGATGTGCGGGATCTGCGGCTTCACCTTGATGGGGAAGACCATGTGGAAGATCTCGTGCTCCAGGGGAATCTCCTCGATCTTGCGGTCGGGCCAGATTTGCTTGAGCGCGACTTCAAAGTTGTCCCACTCGCGCGTGCCCCAGAAGTCATCGACCATGATGAAGCCGCCATTGAGCATGTAGTCGCGCAGGGTTTTGGCCTCGTCGTCGGAGAGGTCGATGTCACCGACCTCGATCATGTAGAGGAAGGGATAATGGCGGAGCTGCTCGGGATCGATGTCCACGACGGCTCCGTTGGGATTGACCTGGAGGG
>DAORHS010000621.1:0-3483 GCA_035438165.1 Prosthecobacter sp. | reverse complement strand
AGCGTGAACGCGGCCTGAATCCGCACCGCAGGCGCGGCCGTGAGCAGTTTCTTCAATTCTGCGACGGCAGATGCATCACCACGCTCAATCAACAAGCGCTGCGCCGTGTCACGCATCCACCCATTCGACGAAGCCATTGCCGCAACCGGATCTTGTATTGTAGTCCCGGCTTTAGCCGGTCCGGCCTTCGCGATGCGATAAATGCGCCCTTTGTCCTCGCCACCTCGCAAATCGAGCCCCTTCGCGATCTCCGCCGGAATCCACTCCGGGTGCTCCAGCACGAGGCGATACATGTCCACGACATAAAGTGCTCCATCCGGGCCGGTGCGGGCCATGCTGGGACGGAACCAATTGTCCTCGCTGGCAATGAACTCGCTGTCCGCGTCACCAGGATGACGCTGGCTGATGATGGAGGCACCGTTGTAATTCAAAACTTCGCGATGCACGAGGTTGTTCGCGGGTTCGCAGATGAACATCACATTGTTACCGTCCTTGCCGAAGGTCGTGTCGCGAAACGGCATGGGCGCGCAGCCGGAAGTCAGCGTGTTGACGGCGCTGGCCTGATTGAAGCGCCGCACCGGCGGACTGGCCGGGAAGACGCGCTTCTCGTCGTTCAGATTGCCACGTATCGACTTCGCCACGACCTCGGGATGGCGTTCCAAATAGCGGAACGGCAGCCAGTAGTGCCAGCCGATGGTGCTGTTGTTGTTGCCGAACCAGTTGCCGAAATCGTCGCGCCACTTGCCATACTGGCTGCGACCGCCTTCGAGCGCGAACTCGCCGGTGCGCGGGTCAAAACGGAAGTCGTTCGTGCCAAGGGCGATTTTCTTGCCGGTCTTCACACAGGTGATGTCGCCGCCGCTGTCGCCATTCGCGCCGTAGAACCAGCCGTCGAGGCCCCAGCAGAAGCCGTTCACGAGATGCTGCGGATTCCCGGCGGTGAAACCGGTGAACCACGTTTCGCGCTTGTCGCACTTGCCGTCGCCATCCGTGTCCTCGGCATAGAAAATGTCGGGGATGTTGGCAATGAAGACGCCGTTTTTCCAAGGCGCGAGCCCGGTGGGATGCTTCAGGCCGTCAAGAAACAGCGATGCCTTGTCATAGACACCGTCGCCATTCGTGTCTTCGAGGATCTTGACGCGCCCGCTCTGCAATTCGGATACTTTGTCCTGTCCCATGCTGCCATCCTTGGTTTTCTCGCCGGGAGCGAAAGGGTAATCTCCCATTTCGACCACCCACATGCGGCCTCTCGCATCCCAGTCGATGAAGACCGGGTCCTGCACGAGCGGTTCGTGCGCCACGAGCGTCGCCTGATAGCCGCTCTTCAATTTGAGAGCCTTGAGCGACTCCTGCGGTGATTTTGGGGCAGGTCCGGGCACTTTGAGCAGCTCGGAGAAGGGGATGCGCTGCTTCGACGCCTCGATCCACATCGTGCCCTCGCGAAACGCGACGCCTTGGTCCCTGCCGTTCGCATCCACGATCAAGGGCAGGCTGTTGGCGTCGCCTGCCTTGCCCTCGCGCATCACCTGCGACCAGCCTTCGTCCCATTGCAGGTTCGCCTTGGCGCGTTCCTTCGGCACAAAGAGAAAGACGCCGTAGTCACGGGGATTGGAGAGAACGATGTCTTCATGGCCGTCGCCATTCAGGTCAACGAAACGCACGCCGTTGTCACGGCCTTGATCATCCTGAAGTCTGGCGGCTTCGGGGAGCGGCTGGTGGCGCATCTTTTCGGGAATCTCGACGGCGGCGAGCGGGCTCAAGAAGGCGGCGAGAAGCAGAAAAGAACGGGGAAGGCGGGGCATGGCGGTTGAGAGACGACAAACCAACGCACGCACGATGAGCCTTCCTTTGCGCCGAATGCGAATTTTGTCCGCAAAATCCGTGCAGCTTCAAGCAAGGCATGCCGAGCAGGAAAAAACGGCCTGCGCTCTATTGCGCGCATCAATGGAAGTCTTCGCTGTCACCATCTTCATGAGCCTCGCGTTCGCCGTGCTGTTTGCGGTGCTGTTTTTCGCCGAGCGCTCGCAGAGGCGGGACCGCAGCATCGAGCAGGACGCCCTCCTGCCGCTGGATGACGGCCAGCCGGCTCCTTCCCGCCACCAAACTCCTCTTTCCTAATCTCCCTCAGCCCCATCTATGACCACCAACGCCTCCAAGATCACCATCGAGTTCGATGATCGCACCGTCCGGCGCTTCATGATTGCCTCCATCATCTGGGGCATCGTGGGCATGCTCGCGGGTGTGTTCATCGCCTCCCAGTTGAACTTTCATCAGCTCAATCTGGCCTCCTGGCTCAGCTTTGGCCGCCTTCGCCCGCTGCACACGAACGCGGTGATCTTCGCCTTCGTGGGGAACATGATGTTCGCCGGCATCTACTACTCGACGCAGCGTCTGTGCAAGGCGCGAACGGCGTCGGATCTGCTCTCCAACATCCACTTCTGGGGCTGGCAGCTCATCATTGTGGCTGCGGCCATCACTCTGCCGCTCGGGTTGACCCGTGGTCAGGAATACGCAGAACTCATCTGGCCGATCAACATCGCCGTGGCGCTGATCTGGGTGGTGTTCTCGGTGAATTTCTTCTGGACGCTGGCGAAGCGCAATGAGCCGTCCCTCTACGTCGCGCTGTGGTTCTACATCGCCACCATCATCACCATCGCGATGCTTTACATCGTGAACCACCTCTCGATCCCGACGAGCTGGACGCACAGCTACACGATCTTTGCCGGGGTGCAGAACGGGCTGGTGCAATGGTGGTATGGGCACAACGCCGTGGCCTTCTTCCTCACGACGCCGATTCTCGGCATCATGTACTACTTCCTGCCGAAGGCGGCGGAGCGTCCGGTGTACTCCTACCGTCTCTCCATCGTTCACTTCTGGTCGCTGGTGTTCATCTACATCTGGGCGGGTCCGCATCACCTGCTGAACACGGCCCTGCCGAAGTGGCTGCAGATGCTGGGCACGTTTTTCAGCCTCATGCTGTGGGCTCCGAGCTGGGGCGGCATGCTCAACGGCCTGCTCACGCTACGTGGCGCCTGGGACAAGCTGCGCACCGATCCCGTGATCAAGTTCTTCGTCGCCGCTGTCACGTTCTACGGCATGTCCACCTTTGAAGGGCCGCTGCTCTCGATCCGGGCAGTCAATGCGCTCTCGCACTACTCGGACTGGACCATCGGCCATGTGCACGCGGGTGCGATGGGCTGGAACGGCTTCATGGCTGCGGGCATGTTCTACTGGCTCACACCCAGACTCTACGGCACGAAGCTGCACTCGACGAGCTGGGCGAACTTCCACTTCTGGATCGGCACCTTCGGCATCCTGGTTTACGTCGGTGCGATGTGGGTTTCCGGCATCATGCAGGGCCTCATGCTGAATGCGACCACGCCGGACGGTCTGGCGCTGGTGTATCCGAACTTCATCGACACGCTCACCTCGATCCGCGCCATGATGGGCTTCCGTATCATCGGTGGTTCCCTCTACCTGGCG
>DAORHS010000620.1:0-3486 GCA_035438165.1 Prosthecobacter sp. | reverse complement strand
TAGCGTTTCTGTGTAGGTCGATGAAACTTTGAACTTCACCTTCTCGCCTTTGCGCAGCACGAGCACCATTTCGTATTGCGGTGTGAAACTGTCACGACGCTCGTCATAGCCCACCGCACGATCCCAGATGATGAGATCGTGAAACTGGTGCTGCTGGCTGAGTCGTGACATGAGGTGGAGAAAGGCGTGCTCGCGTTTGCCTAGCTGACCGAAGATGAAGGCGAGGCCGTCATCGCGAAGGACGCGCATGGACTCGGCGACCCACGTCTCACACCAGGCGAGATAGTCGGAGGCTGTTTTCCATTGGGTGTCCCAGGTTTCATTTTCGAGAACGTTGAAGTAAGGCGGATCGGCGATGATGGCTTGGGCGACGGCATCGGGGAGCTTTTGGAGTTCCTGAAGGGCGTCGCCTTGGATGATGCGGTTGGTTTTCATCGGCCGATCTGCAGAGGCGGACAGGAGTGTCCGCGCTCCCGTGGTTAGGTCGAGCCGGTAGGCTTCTCCATTTTGGTTTTCGGCGCTTCGGTGAGCATGTCTTCGAGCGCGGCACCAGCGGGGATCATCGGGAAGACGTTTTCGGTCTTGATGCACTCGGCCTCGATGATGCAGGGGCCGTCGTTGTAATCGAGGGCCTGCTGCAGGATGCGCTCCACGTCAGCCGGGCGGCGGATGTGCCAGCCTTTGATGCCGTAGGCTTCGCCGAGCTTCACGAAGTCGGGGTTGCCGATGAGATCGACACCGCTCTCGCGATTCTCGAAGAACAGCTCCTGCCACTGGCGCACCATGCCGAGGTAGCTGTTGTTCAGGATGAGGATCTTGATAGGCAGCTTGTGGATCGCGGCGGTGGCGAGTTCAAACAAGGTCATCTGGAAGCCGCCGTCGCCGGAGATGGAGACGACCGTCTTGTCCGGGTAGGCGAGCTGGGCGCCGATGGCCGCAGGGAAGCCGAAGCCCATGGTGCCGGCACCGCCGGAGCTCAGCCAGTGGTAGCTCTCATCGTTCTTATAGAACTGCGCGGCCCACATCTGATGCTGACCCACGTCGGTGGAGACGATGGCCTTGCCCTTGGTGAGATTGTACAGTTCATCAATGACCTGCTGCATGCGCAGGCCGCCCTGCTTCTTGTAGGTGAGGGGGAATTTCTTCTTGTAGCCGTCGAGATGGGCCAGCCAGTCTTCGGTGGGCAGTTTTTCGACGAGCGGAAGCAGATCGCTGAGCGCGGCCTTGGCATCGCCTTTGATCGTCACGTCCACCTTGATCATCTTGTTAAACTCAGCCGCGTCGATGTCGATGTGGATGAGCTTGGCGTTGCGGCCGAACATGTGCGGCTTGCCGATGATGCGGTCGTCAAAGCGGGAGCCGACATTGAAGATGAGGTCGGCCTCGCAGATGGCCTTGTTGGCGTAGGCGGTGCCGTGCATGCCCAGCATGCCAAGGGACAGCGGATGGGTTTCCGGGAAGACGCCTTTGCCCAGCAGGGTGGTGGTGACCGGGCAGCCGAGGGTTTCGGCCAGCGTGATCAGTTCCTTGTCGGCACGGGCGATCATGGCCCCCTGACCGGCGAGGATGACGGGACGCTTGGCACCGGCGAGGAGACGAGCGGCTTCTTGAATGCCCGCCTGATCGATCTTGAAGTTGTCTTCGGGGTGGTAGCCGGGCAGATCCATCGGCTCATCAAAGGAGCCGGTGAAGGGGCCTTGGCTGATGTCCTTCGGAATGTCGATGAGCACCGGGCCCGGACGGCCCGTGGTGGCAATATGATAGGCTTCTTTGGCGACGCGGGGCAGCGCGTTCGAGTTCTTGACCAGAAAGTTATGCTTCACGACCGGGGCCGTGATGTTGAAGATGTCGGCCTCCTGGAAAGCATCCTTCCCGAGCATCCAGGTGACCTGCTGGCCGCAAAGGATGATCATGGGGACGCTGTCCATCTGCGCGGTCATGATGCCGGTGACAGTGTTTCCAGCGCCAGGTCCGGAGGTGACGAGAACGACGGCCGGCTTGCCGGTGGCGCGGGCGTAACCGTCCGCCATATGGACGGCACCCTGCTCATGGCGGACGAGGATGAACTTCATGTCCGTCTTCACGGTTTGCAGGGCATCAAAGATCGGGATCGCCGCGCCGCCGGAGTAGCCGAAGACATACTCAATGCCGAGATCGGCGAGGGTTTTGATGAGCGCCTGCGCGCCGTCCATTTTTTGCTGACTCATGATGGTTGGGGTGAAAATTGCGGTTTGGGCGGTCAAAGTGGGGGTAAAACTCAAAATCACAACTCAAAATTTGAGTTTTGGAGGCAAATTGATCGCGGTCTCGTAATTCACGAGTTAAAAAGTGGCGTTTATGACTTAAGTTTGTGGCCACGGGCTGTTCGGTCACTGAAAACAACTCCAGTCATGCCTCCAGTGTGTTATTTCCCTCATCCGAATCTTTGGAGCAGCCTCTGAAACGATTTCCCGGGCACTGTAGTTTTGGCGGTCGCTTCCCAAGCGGTTTTCCAGCCACTGCCATTTTGGCGGTTGCCTCCCAAATGGTTTCCTGGGCACTGCCGTTTTGGCGGTCACTTCCCAAACGGCTTCTCGTCCATTGCCGTTTTGGCGGTTGCTTCCCAAATGGTTTCCCGCCCACTGCCATTTTGGAGGTCGCTTACCAAACGTTTTCCCGGTCATCCGTTCCACCACCCAAAGGACGCTCCCGCCGCCACGGCGGCGAGGATGAGGAGAATCAGGCATCCAGCGCCCCAGCGCAGCCAGGAACGTCGGGCCTGTCGATCCCATTCCGATTCGCCGACTGTTGAATTCTCGGTCAAGGACTTGTCCGCCGACCAAATCGCCGAAAAAAACTCAATGATGGTGGCGAAGAGGTCAACCATGGCTCCGAGCCGCTATTTCTTGATCCGATAGAGATTCCCCTCGGTGCGGATCAGCAAATCGGAGCCGATGACGGCATAGGAGGCGAGGGAGCGCTCGCCGAGGTCGTTTTGGGCGAGGATTTGGAAGGTCTTGCCGGGTTTCACCACTACGCCGAGTCCCTTTTCGTCCTGGAGGTAGAGTTTGCCGTCGGCAACGAGCAGGGAGGCGGAGATGGGGCCGGTGCAGCGCTCGGAATAGTGAATCTGGCCGGTCTTCGCGTCGGCGCAGGTGAGAATGCCGTTGTCGGCCACGAAGTAGAGTTCATCGCCGATGACGGCCATGCTGGGGCTGTGTGGCGCGGCTTTGTCGATGGTCCAGGCGATGTGGGTGGCGGTGACATCGCCTTTTCCATCGGCCTTGATGGCGTAGAGCACCGGTTTGTCGTAGCCGCTGGAGATGAAGAGCATGCCATGAGCATAAACCGGGCGCGGGATGACGGAATAGCCCTGATCATAATAGCAGCGCCAGATTTCGCTGCCGTCCTTCGGGTTGAGCGCGTTCACCACGCCGCTGCCGGGGGTGATAAGCTGCTTCTGACCGTTCACATCGATGATGAGCGGTGTGCAGAAGGAGAACTTCT